>CALPKA020000013.1 GCA_943324025.2 Bifidobacterium breve
ATAGCAGTTGCACGGTTTTGAATTTGTGATCTTTCATTTTGGCAAGAGACCACAATTCCAGATGGCAAGTGAGTAATTCTCACCGCTGAATCTGTGGTGTTAACACCTTGACCACCAGGTCCTGATGAGCGATAAACATCAACTCGTAAATCTTTTTCTTCAATTTCAATGTGATCACTTTGTTCAACAACCGGCACAACCTCAACACCTGCAAAGGATGTGTGGCGGCGAGATTGGGAATCAAATGGTGAAATACGAACCAAACGATGAGTTCCTTGCTCCACTGAAAGCCTGCCATAGGCGTATGGAGCTGAAATTCTAAAGGTGGTTGATTTAATTCCAGCCTCTTCAGCATATGAGGTTTCTAAAACATCAATTTTGTAATTATGTCGCTCACAATATCTAACATACATACGCATCAACATTTGGGCCCAATCGGCAGCCTCAACCCCACCTGCCTCTGAGCGAATGGTCATTAATGCATCTCGTTCATCATACTCACCACTGAGAAGTGTTTGCACCTCAAGATCATTAATTACTTTTGTTAACTCATCCAACTCTTTATCAACATCTTTAAAGGCGGCAGCCTTATCACTTTCACTTAAAGCTAACTCAACCATTACCGGCAGATCATCTAATCTTGATCTAATTGAATTTATCTTATTAATTGTTGATTGGGCTCTAGATAACTTACTTGTGATTACCTGCGCTGCCTGCGGATCATCCCAAAGATTTGGCACACTTGCCTGCTTTTCTAAATCATCAGCTGTTTCAATTAATTTAGGCAGGTTTAAAACCTGTTCAATTGATTTAAGAGTTAAATCAACCTTACCTATCTCATCTTGATAATCCCGGGCGGCCATGGGGTAAGGGTAATCTAATTAGGGATGTATACCGAACTTGCGCCAACCTTGGTCGAAATTATTACTTCATTTAACTCACCCATTTGAATAAAGGGTATTTGCACCGGTAATTTCCCATGGATTGATATTTGAGCGGTAATTTCATATAGCCCGCAATCAAAGGAATCAATCAATACTTTTTTTCAAGCAACACTTGCCTGTGAGATCAAGTGCGAAAATTTTTGATTAGCTGCTGGGCAATCAAGTGGCACATGCTTACTTGATGAATAACGATTTAACTCTGCGTAGTAGGCAAGTAAGTTAATAGATTGGGCAGATTTATTCACCGCCGCCTCCCCCAAATTTGTTAACTCTCTTTTTACTGCATAGGCCGATACCACATTTATTGAGATAAATGAGAGCAGCATGGCAAAGATAAAAAAGCTAAATGAGAGTGGTATTAATGAGCCGCGGCTTTTACCTATAAGTAGTTTTTTTAGCGCCATAGATCAACATACTCAGTAGCAGATGCCTTGAAACTACTTCCTGACGAGATCGTTGCAGTTACTTGATTTCCTGGTTTAAAGCATGGGTATGTACTACAACTTATCTCTAGATTTATTTGACTCACCCTTGCCTTTGATTGGGCCCATTTAGATTGGTAGAGATCAATAACTTGAAATGCTCTGACTCTGGCAAGCTCCTCATTTGGACTGGTCACAAATGCTCTAACCACCTGCCGGGCTAAGTTAGTTGCTTCATGAACTGCAACTGATTTATTTTGAATTGCAGTGATAAAGATAAGAAAGATTGTAAAAAAAGGCAGGGTAAAGATCAAAAACTCAGAGATGGCCGAACCCTGGTTTGATTTTGCAAGAAATCTAATTATTTTCATTCTCATCAACTGCGATTGAAATAACCCTTTTACCTGAGGTAAATCCAAAATCAATGAACTTATCTATCACTCCCCTTTGATCAAGAAGTAGTACCGATCCACCTCCTGCCAGTGGGTGGCGTTCATAATCTATGGAGCCGCCTTTGATTGCAACCTTTGCAAGCTCTGCTTGAGAGAAATTACTTTCACGCATAATGCTAAATTGCATAAAGACCAATTGAAACATCACTAGAAAGACAAATAGTTGGGGAATTAAAGTTAGAAAAGATTCAGCTGACCCCCGATTCTTGGCAAATAAAAACTTGCGCAACTTACCTGATACCGCCCATTGCATCTAATGAGTTGCGCAAGATTGTGGTTAATTTAGGAGCTGCAATTGACCAAATGCCAGTAACTAAGGCGGTGGTCATTAACACCACCAAGACCCAACCTGGTACATCACCCCTACTTGATCCAGTTAGAAACTCACGTATTTTGATTTGAAGCTTTACATAAATTTTAATCATCTTCACTCCATTCGCAGGTGAGTGAAAGATACTTAACTCTTTAAATCTTTAATTGATCTTGTTTATTTTGTGTGGAGAAGTAATCATCCACCAGTTATTAACTTGGTACTTTAAGTTATAGGTTAATTATGTAATCTGCTTTAGAGGCAGTTGCCTCTACAATCTTTGCATTAACCTCATCAGTTCCTCTTGCCCATGCATATGCAGCATCAGCATCCTTGCCGAATTTCTGATGTCTCTTAGTTAATCTGTCTAACCGTAAGTCATCATCGATATTTACATACCAAATCTCATCTAACTCCCCAGCAACTCCTTGCCAGCCCATCTCATTTAAAAGTAGGTAATTGCCCTCTGTTAAAACTATTTTGGTCTTTGCCAATACCACTCCATCGGCGGCATAGGACTCTTCAATCTCGCGATGAAAAACTGGGAAGTAAACATCCTTATCAATATCATTTCTTAATCTGCGCAATAGATTTACATACCCTTCTGAATCAAAGGTATTTGGAGCCCCTTTTCGATCAGCTAATCCAAGCCGAGCAAGTTGGCTATTGCTTAGGTGGTAGCCATCCATTGGAACAATTGTGGCAACACCTTTTGGAAGATTATTTAAAATATGTTCAGTCAGTGTTGATTTTCCAGCACCAGGTTTGCCAACAATCCCGATGATTATTCGTTTATTGGCAGAGGCATTAAAAGCATTTATGCGCTCTATTACTTGGTCGAGTGAATTGATTAAATCTGGCACTTTTACGGCTTAGTTTTTGTGCGCAGCTACAATTTTGTTTTCAATATACTCTCGAGCAGATTTTGCCATTGACTTGTTATCTGTCCATAGATTACGCCAGATACCAAGAGTGCTAGATAGATCTGGGGCAACAACAGTGGATGAGAATGATTCAAAGGTAATAGTTCCTTTGTAGCCAATCTTGGCAAGGGCGCCAAAGAATGAATCAAAATCAATATTTCCAGTGCCAAGTGGGCCACGATGGCTTGCACCAATATGAACATAACCCAACTTATTACCAGCCTCTAATACAGGTGAAACTAAATCCTGCTCTTCAATATTCATGTGATAAATATCTAGATGCACAACCACATTTGGCTCACCAATATCTTTGATCATCTCTAATGCTTGGCTGCCGGTATTTAAAAGATTTGATTCATAGCGATTAACTGGCTCAAGTCCTAGCGTGATTCCCTTTGCTTGGGCTGCAATAGCTAAGCGCTTAAGGGCGGCAACTGCGTTATCACGTGCTTTCTTTGTTGGTGGAAACTTATATTTTCCAAGGGCGCTGAATATAACTCCGCCTAGGTAATCTCCGCCTAATTGTTCAACCACATTTAAAGCATCCATTAATCGTGCTTCACCGCGTTTGGCAATTTCAGAATCTTCATTATTAATATCTGCATCAAAGGAAAGACCAAGTGAGCAAGCACCCTTTAAGCCAAACTCTTTTAAAGTGGCTTTGGTGTGTTCAACATCAATTGATTTTGGATCAAGTGCTGGAATTTCAATTAATCCATAACCTGCTTCGGCGGAGTTCTTAATCGCTTCGCGGCATTGATCCTTAGACCAACCTCCCACCCAGACAAGTGCATGAACGCCAAGTAGATTTGGGATGGTTGTCATTTTTTTATCCTTTTCCTGATTTTGCTCCGGTTATTAATGCTACCAACTCATCACCTGACGTATCTTTCGAGCGTAATCCAGCCATCACATCTCCTTGGCGCATTACCCAAATTTGATCTGACAGACGAAGAACTTGATCAAAATTATGACTAATCAAAAGAATTGCCAGCCCCTGAGCTTTCATTCTCTTAATCAAATCTTCAACCTTTGCAGTCTCTCTAACACCCAAAGCTGCAGTTGGCTCATCCATAATTACAACACTTGAACCCCAGCCAGCAGCACGGCAAATTGCAACCGCCTGTCGCTGACCGCCAGATAAGCGTCTGGTGCGAGATTTAATTGAAGGGATATAAACATCAAGATTTTTTAGCATCTTGGTTGCTTCTTCCTTCATCTTTGATTTGTTCAAAATCTTGAAAGGACCAAATCCTTTGGTAATTTCACGGTTTAGGAAAAGATTTTGCCAAATACTCAAATCTTCAATCAAGCTAAGGGTTTGATAAACCGTCTCAATTCCAAAAGATCTTGACTCTTCTGGATTAACAAACTCAACAACCTCACCGTTGATTTTAATTTCACCCTCATCAGAGTTATAAACTCCAGAGATACATTTAATCAAAGTTGATTTACCAGCTCCATTATCGCCAATAATTGCAGTAACTTCACCAGGTTTAGCAAACATTGAAACACCCTTTAGCGCATCAACGCTACCAAAAGCTTTCTTAATGTTTACGCACTCAATTGCATACGGCTTAGTGGTCATTTATCTGTCCTTACTAACGCAGCTGAGAGAATAACAACTAAACCAATTGATAGATATTGGTAGTAGGCAGCAACACCAATTACCGTCAAGCCATTTGATAATGATTGAAGTAACAAAGCTGCAATAAATGGGCCAAATATTGTTCCTCGGCCACCAAACAAGCTAACGCCACCTAACACCACAGCGGCAACGCTATTTAATAAAATTGAGGTATTTGCTGCCGGCTCAGCAGATCCAATACGAGAGATAGCAAGTGTTGCTGCAAATCCAGCAAGTGCACCAGAGATTACATATACCGCTATTTTGATTTTAACGACAGAGATTCCCATTGCACGAGCAGACTCTGGATCTCCACCAACTGCAAATACGTGGGTTCCAAATCGAGTATGGAATAAGACAAAGTGGGCAACTACAACTATTACAAAGGCGACCATCATTAAATATGGAATATTTGCCTTATCGCCAATTGCAAGGGTTGCAAGTGATTCACTAATTACCTGACGAGGCTTTCCATCGCTGAGAACTAGTGCGGCACCTGATGCAACGCTAAGCATGCCAAGGGTGACAATAAAATCATTAATTTTTCGCTTTGCAATGATAAGTCCATTTAGTAAACCAACAAATGTGCCAGCGATAGTTCCGAACAAAACGCACTGCAAAAGTGGCCAACCGTTGGTGAAAGCTAATCCAAAGGTTACGGCGCCAAAGGTCATTGTTGAGCTAACAGATAGGTCAATGCCCGCGGTTAAAACTGTGAAGGTTTGGCCCACTGCAATAATCGCAGGAATTGAGGCGGCTACCAAAATATTATTTAGGTTCCAAAGTGTTAGGAACTCAGCTGGCGCAATGGCGCCAAAGAATGCAATAACAAATACGAAGGCGACTACAACAAGCCAATCAGACCAGAAAAATGGGTCTTGAATCTTAGAGCGCACTCGGCTCAAAAAGTTAATGTCAACTGCACCCTCTGATGAGGGTGCAGTTGATTTTCTACTTATTTTTTTCACTTATTACTTACGCCAAACCTAGTTCTTCTTGATTAGTTTTGTGTAAGGGTTTGTGTAAGCACCAGGAGGTGTCTGGTTAGGGAAATATCCACGTGTGCTCTTGTTTGTTAGAGCAGCAGTGATATTTGCGCTATCGATGATGTAGTAAGGGGTGATTGTCTGTGCAGGAACCTTGCCACCTTGTGCGGCAATGATGCATGCTTCAACGCCCATTTGACCCATTACATATGGATATTGTGAAATAGTTGCTGTGATTGATCCAGCCTTTACTTCGTTTAGGGCATCAGCGATACCGTCAACGCCGTAAACAGGGATCTTCAAGCCAGCAGCCTTGATTGCCTTGCCAACGCCTTGTGCCATTTGATCGTTAGCTGCAAAGAAACCAGCTAGATCTTTGTTGGCAGTAATCATTGCGTTTGCTGCATCAAGTGCCTTAGTTGTGTCCCAGTCAGCGTTAACTGGACCAACAAATGTTGCTCCAACTGCGCCAGCCTTGAAACCATCAACACGTGCTGCGCTGGTTACGTTTCCAGCAAGACCTGCAATAAGACCGATCTTCTTGCCTGCTCCAATTGCTGCAACCATCTTTGCTCCGCCAGCTTTACCAGCTTCGAAGTTATCGGTTCCTGCAAATGAAGTGATCTTTCCACCAGCAGCCTTAAGTGATGCTGCATCTACTGGAGAGTCAATGTTGATAACTGTCTTCTTCTTCTTGGTGATCTTACCAATAGCTTGTGACAGGTTGTTTGAAGAAATTGGAATTACGATATAGCAGTCATAGTTTTGACCAGCTAGAGAATCAAGCTTGTTAGCTTGTCCAATATCATCGTTTAGTCCTGGAGCTGCTTGTACATTTGCATAAACTCCATACTTAAGTGCAGTCTCCTCGATACCTTCTTTGATACCGATGAAGAATGGGTTATCTAATCCCTTTACAACTGCTGCAACACGGATGCTCTTTAGCTTCTTAGTTGCTGCGTTGCTTGTTGTAGTTCCAGCGATCACCAATGATGATGAAGCAACTGCAACTAGTGCCACTTTAGCAAAGCGGTTTAGTTTCAAAATATCCTCCTATGGATTTGATTTATGAATCACATTCCCAACACAAATATGCTGGGGCCGATCTTCACGTCGGATGACCTTATAGGAGTATTAGGTAAGTTAAAAGTGGGTAGTGATTAAAATAACTTTTTGTTATAAAGCCCATGCGGGCTGGGAAACTACTTTATTGAGGCTAGCCCCATGGCACAGATTTCATTGGCTATCAGGGCATCCTCAACCGTTGCTAAGTCAGGGTTTATCACCCCGGATGAGATTTCTTTAACCCAAGCTTTTAATTCCTCTATATAAGAAGGTTCAAATCTGGTCATCCAATTCTCAGCCATCTTTCCACCCTTTGGCGCACCACCAACACCATTTACTTGAGTGTAAACATCGCCATGAGTTCCAATTTGAATAGATCCTTTTTCACAAACTATTTCAACCCGACAATCAAATCCATAATTATTAAAAGCAACAATGTCACCAACCATTGTTACACCACTCTTAAGCTTGCCAATCAGGATAAGTGGATCATTTAGACCCTCTGGTGACAATGATGATCGTTTTGGATAAAAACTTGTAATTGATTCCCACTCATCTTTAAAAAGCCAGCGATAGATATCAAAATCATGAATTGCAATATTGGTAAATAAACCAGTCGAGGTTGCACCAGTTGAGGAAACATTTCTAGTTACAGTGCGGAAAAATGTTGGTGCGCCATAATCTCCAGTGGCAATTAATCTGCGCACCTCTTGGTAGCAAGGATCAAAGCGGCGCATAAAGCCAAAATTGATCATTTTCTTTCCCACTTGTCCTTCATATGCTCTTATCTTTGAAGCTATATCTCGAGCATCTTCTAGGGTTGTGGCAATTGGTTTTTCACACAAAATAGGTTTCTTTGAAGCAATGGCAAGGTTTAAGTGAGCAACATGCAGAGGATCTGGCGAGGCAATAATTACTGCATCAACTCTTGAATCATTCATTAACTCTTCTGGGTTTGAAGTTGAGATTAAAACAGTTTTAAGCTCTTGGGCAAGTTTTTCTACCTTTGTCAGATCAACATCAGATAAGCCAACAACTTTGGCCTCAGGAATATGATCACGAATAAATCTTGCATGTCCGGCACCCATTACACCTGTGCCGATAATTCCAACATTAATCATTAACTATCAACCTGACTTCAAAATTACGCTGCTATATGGAACTGCATCACCTGTGTGAATAATTGCCAATGATTGTCCTACCTTGATTTTAAACTCTTCATGAGGAATCAAAGTTACTGGGATATGTTCATAATGTTTTTTATACTTTGCAACAGTTGCTGAATCAACCTTTTGTGAAAATTCATTTGCTAAATAAAGACCTGTTAAATCTAACAGCGGCAAGATGGCATCTAATACATCAGGGATGGTTGGAAAACCTTTAACCAAAGCAAGGTCTACTAATTCAACACCTGGATAACTTGGGAATGGGCCATCAACGATTGCCAATGTGTTGACATGTCTAAATTGCGCAAGCACCGATGCTAGCTGCGCATTAATAATTCCATCTTTGAGCATTAACGTTCCTTCTCTGAAGCCATTAGCTTCAAAATATCCTCTCGCTTTGGTAAGGATACAGTCGCACCTTTTTGTTGGACAGAAAGTGCACCTGCAGCCGTAGCGAATCGGATTGCGGTATCTAAGTCAAGCCCTTCGCTTAATCTGGTGGCCAATGCCCCGCAAAATGCATCACCTGCTGCTGTGCTATCAATACTTTCAACCTTGAAGGTTTTGTAGAGTTTTTCATTATTTTCTTCAACTAAAACTGCGCCATCCTCGCCCATTGTTATAAGAGCAGCTTTTGCACCTTTAGCAAGTAATTTTTTGCCTGCTGCGATTGCTGAATCTAAATCAACTACTTTAACTTGTGTTAAAAACTCTGCTTCAAATTGATTTGGGATGATTAAATCAATTACCGAGTAAAAACTATCGCTAATAACCTTTGCAGGAGCTGGATTAAGAAGAGTATAAAAACCAGCAGCTTTGGCCTTCTTAAATGCTGCCTCTACCTCAAGAATCGGGCTTTCAAGTTGAGATAGCAATATCTGCTTACCTGCAACTTTATTCATTAAAGAATCGGTTAGATCAGATGATTTTAAATCTGCATTAGCACCAGCAATTACAATAATTCGATTTTGGCCTTGGTGATCAACCTCGATGATCGCAGTTCCACAAACGCCTTGTATTTTCCTAATACCTTCATTACTAATGCCTTCAGTATTCATTACATTATTTAGTAGTTCAGAGTTTGAATCATTGCCAAGTACGCCAACCATCGCTACTGCTCCACCTGCGCGGGCAGCGGCAACTGCTTGATTTAAACCTTTACCACCTGGAAAAGTTTCAAACTTATCCCCTACCACCGTCTCACCAGGTAGTGGCATTCTCTCTAGATAGGTAACAATGTCTAGATTTAAACTACCGAAGATTAAAACTCCCATGCAAAGCTTTATAAACCTACTTCAGTAAGTGACTTAGAGAGTAGTTCTAAACCTAACTTCGCATCAGCTTCAGAAATATTGCATGGTGGCACCATGTGAATACGATTGAAATTGTTAAATGGCATCAAGCCATTCTTCTTACATGTGGCAACAATTTCATTCATCTTTGGACTTGATGCACCGTATGGTGCAAGCGGTTCACGGGTTTTTCTATCAGTGACCATATCCACGCCCCAGAAAACACCGGCGCCTCGGATATCACCAATTACTTGGTGCTTCTTTGCTAATTCATTAAGTCCAGGGCCAAGAATCTTTTCTCCAATACTGGCTGCATTTTCAACCATCTTTTCACTCTTCATCACATCAATGGTTGCAACCGCTGTTGCGCAAGCAATTGGGTGGCCAGAGTA
>CALPKA020000014.1 GCA_943324025.2 Bifidobacterium breve
TAAATCCTCTTCAATTACAAGTGGTGGCAACAATCGAACAACGTTGGCATAGGTTCCGGCTGAAAGAATCAATACACCCTTGCTGGTGCAGTACTTAATAATTGCTGTTAGCGCCTCTGGATTTGGCTCAGTGGTGCCAGGCTTTACTAATTCAATTGCCTGCATTGCTCCTCTGCCTCTTACCTCACCAATTATTGAATATTTCTTCATCATGGCAGTCAATGCGTCATGCATTATTTGGCCAATTTTGTTAGCGCGCTCAACTAATTTATCTTGCTCAATTACCTCAATTGCACCTAATGCAGCTGCGCAGGCAATTGGATTACCACCGTATGTGCCACCAAGACCAGATAGATGAATTGAATCCATAATCTCAGCACGTCCGGTAACTCCAGAAAGTGGTAGACCGGCTGCAATTCCCTTAGCGGTAGTGATTAAATCTGGTTCAATGTTTTCATCCTCACTTGCAAACATTTTTCCAGTGCGGCCAAAGCCAGTTTGAACCTCATCTGCGATAAAGACGATGCCATTTTCCTTAGAGAAGTTAACTAAGCCAGGAAGGAATCCCTTTGGTGGAACTACGAAACCACCTTCACCTTGAATTGGCTCAATTACGATCGCCGCAACATTTTTAACGCCGATCTCTTTCTCAATTTTGTGAATCACCATATCTAAAGCCTCTTGGGCACACTTTGATTGATCGCCATTCCATCTAAATGGATAAGCCATTGGCATGCGATAAATCTCTGGTGCAAATGGACCAAAGCTATCTTTGTAAGGCATATTTTTTGCAGTCATTGCCATCGTTAAGTTGGTGCGGCCATGGTAGCCATGCTCAAATACGATTACTGCAGATCTTTTTGTGTATGAGCGAGCAATCTTTACCGCGTTCTCTAACGCTTCAGCGCCTGAGTTAAATAGCGCAGATTTCTTTTTAAATTTTCCAGGTGTTAAGCGATTTAAAGCTTCACAAACTTCAACATAACCGGTGTATGGAACCACCATGAAACAGGTATGACTAAAGGCATCAATTTGGGTTTTAACTCTATCGGCTACGCGATTTTGTGAGTGGCCAACATTTAATACAGCAATACCTGCACCTAAATCCAAAATTGAATTGCCATCAACATCAACGATAATTGCACCAGCGGCGTGATCGATAAATACTGGAAATGCTGTTCCGAGGGAGGCAGATACTGCTTCACCTCTGCGCTTAATTAACTCAGCAGATTTAGGGCCAGGGATGGCTGTAACAAGGTTGCGTTTTTGAATTACTGGTTTTTTAGCCTCTGAGTACATGCCCAAATACTATCTGACCAAGTTGAGACTTGGCGCAGTTAAGATAGTCACATGCGTGAAATAGTAGTTTTGGGATCAACCGGCTCGATCGGGGTGCAGGCCCTTGAGATCATCGAAGCTAACCCAAGCAAATTTCGAATAGTCGGGCTTAGTGCTGGGCGAAAGAATCCTGAGTTACTGATGGCGCAGGCGAAAAAATTTAATGTTCCAATTGTTGGAAGCATGGCACCGGCCGCACCCGTAAATGGTATCCAGGTCATTGATGGTGATAACTCTTCAGTTGAGATTGCAGCTCTTCCTTGTGACATTGTTTTAAATGGTATTACCGGTTCAATCGGACTTGCACCAACTCTTTCTGCATTAGCTGTTGGCAACAAAGTTGCATTAGCAAATAAAGAATCACTTGTTGCAGGTGGGGATTTAGTGATGAAGTATGGAAGTGATCGGATAATTCCAGTTGATTCTGAGCACTCGGCAATCTTTCAAGCTCTACTTGCTGGCAAGTTAAGTGATGTTAAGCGCCTGATTCTGACTGCTAGTGGTGGACCATTTCGTGATCGATCTGATCTTTCAAATGTTTCCGTTGCAGATGCTTTAAATCATCCAACCTGGAGCATGGGGGAGGTAGTAACAATCAATTCAGCTACCTTGCTCAATAAGGGATTAGAAATTATTGAAGCACATTACCTATTTGGCTTGGCCTATGAAAATATTGAAGCAGTTATTCACCCACAATCTGTGGTTCACTCATTAGTTGAATTTATTGATGGATCAACAATTGCCCAGGCATCACCGCCAAATATGAAGGGACCAATTGCTTATGCACTTTCATATCCAGAGCGGTTAAACAAAGCATGTGCACCAATTGATTGGAGCAAATCACATAATTGGGAGTTTTCACCAATTGATAATGAGCGCTACCCAGCAATTGAATTAGCAAAACGATGTGGTCAATTAGGTTCAGGTTTGCCTGCAGTTTATAACGCAGCAAATGAGGTTGCAGTTGCTGCCTTTTTAGCAGCTCAAATTAAATTCACAGATATTATTGATATTGTTGAATCGGTGGTGCAATCATTTGGAAGTAATACTCCAACTACTATCCGCGATCTTTCTGATGTCAGTGGGATAGAGCAAAGTGCGCGCAGTAAAGCAGCTGAGTTAGTTAAGGAGATCGCATAAATGGCGATAATTGGTGTATTAGCATTTGTAATTGCTCTATTGATGTCTGTAATGATTCATGAGGCTGGACATTATTTAACTGCAAGAAGATTTGGCATGAAGGTCACTGAATTTTTCTTAGGTTTTGGGCAAAAGATTTGGTCATTTAGAAGAGGTGAAACTGAGTTTGGGTTAAAGGCGATTCCAGCTGGGGGTTACTGCCGAATTGTTGGGATGACACCTAATGAGCAGTTATCAGAGCAGGATGCTGATCGAGCATTTATTAAAGCCTCTGTTCCACAACGTTTAATCGTATTAGGAGCAGGTTCATTTCTACATTTTGTTATTGGATTTGTTTTGCTCTTTGTTTTGTTCTCAACAGTTGGCGTTACCTCGCTAACAAATCAGGTTGAGCAGGTTAGCCAATGTATTCCGCAAGTTACATCTCAACCATGTAGCGCAAGCTCCACGCCCTCGCCAGCAAAGAGTGCTGGAATCTTGCCAGGAGATAAAATTGTTAAGGTTAATTCAGTTGCCTATAAAGAGTGGAATGATGTTGTCACGCTAATTCGCGCATCAGCTGGCATTCCTTTGGATATAACCGTTGAGCGAGATGGCACATTACTTGATTTTTCAATCACACCTGCTGCTCGTACTTTAAACAATGAGGTAATTGGCGTTATTGGTGTGATCAACCAAATTGGAACTCTAACTTGGAATCCAATTACATCTGTTGGTAAGGCAACCTCTTTTACTGGCGATATTTTACAAAACAGTGTTACTGCTTTGATTTCATTGCCAAGCAAGATCCCAGATTTAATAAATCAAACCTTTGGTAATCAAGAACGTGATCCAGAAGGCTTAGTTGGAGTTGTTGGAGTTGCCAGGGTTAGTGGTGAGACTGCAAATACTCAAGCACTAACTACTCGGGAGAAGATTGCCACCTTTATTTTAATTATTGCCTCACTTAATTTATTTGTTGGTCTGTTTAACCTATTGCCATTACTGCCTTTAGATGGTGGACATATGGCGGTGGCGATTGCAGATGGTGTGAGAAATGCCAGGGCCAAAAAACGTGGCTTAGCCAAACCTGCACCCTTTGATGTTGAACGGCTCACACCAATAACTATGGTGGTCTTTGTTTTAATGGCTTCTTTATCACTTCTGTTGCTCACCGCTGACATTCTCAACCCAATTAGGCTTAATTTCTAGGTAAGGTTTGCACATGGTTGATTTAGGAATTCCATCAGCGCCACCACCAACACTTGCACCTCGCCGTAAATCTCGGCAGTTAAAGGTTGGTTCAGTTTTAGTTGGTGGGGATGCACCTGTTTCAGTGCAATCAATGTGCACAACACTTACATCAGATGTGAACTCCACCTTGCAACAGATTGCAGAGCTAACCGCATCTGGTTGCCAGATTGTCAGAGTTGCAGTGCCCTCCCAAGATGATGCAGATGCGCTTGCGCAAATTGCAAAGAAATCTCAAATTCCTGTAATCGCCGACATTCATTTTCAACCCAAGTATATTTTTGCAGCCATTGATGCCGGATGTGCTGCGGTAAGAGTTAATCCTGGAAACATTAAACAATTTGATGACAAAGTAAAAGAGGTTGCAAAAGCTGCCGGGGATGCTGGAATTCCAATTCGAATTGGTGTTAACGCTGGCTCATTAGATCCACGGTTGCTTGCAAAGTATGGCAAGGCAACACCAGAGGCATTGGCAGAGTCAGCATTATGGGAAGCCTCTTTATTTGAGGAGCATGGATTTAGCGATATTAAAATTTCTGTTAAACACCATGATCCAGTAACAATGGTGAAGGCATATCGAATTTTGGCTGCCAAATGTGATTATCCATTACATCTTGGCGTCACAGAGGCTGGTCCACTATTTCAGGGAACTATAAAGTCAGCTACCGCATTTGGAATCTTATTGGCTGAAGGAATTGGCGACACCATTCGTGTTTCACTTTCCGCCCCACCAGTTGAAGAGGTAAAGGTTGGAATTTCAATTTTAGAATCATTGAATTTGCGCCAACGCAAACTTGAAATTGTTTCCTGTCCATCCTGTGGTCGTGCCCAAGTTGATGTTTATACATTGGCTGAAAAAGTTCAAGCAGGATTACAAGGAATGACAGTTCCACTTCGCGTTGCGGTAATGGGTTGTGTTGTAAATGGCCCAGGTGAGGCAAGAGAAGCAGATCTTGGTGTGGCATCTGGCAATGGAAAAGGGCAAATATTTGTAAAGGGTGAGGTAATTAAAACTGTGCCAGAGGCACTGATAGTTGAGACCTTAATTGAAGAGGCTATGCGTCTTGCTGAAGAAATGGAGGCTGCTGGAGTGGCATCAGGTAAGCCATCCGTTGCTGTTCAATAGATAGGCTTTACCCATGTTGAAGATGTCCACATTGCTGCTGCGCACATTGCGTGATGATCCAGCAGATGCTGAGGTTGCATCTCACCGCTTATTAGTTAGAGCAGGTTTTGTTAGAAGAGTTGCAGCTGGAATTTACTCTTGGTTACCACTTGGTTATCGCACCTATCGCAAGATTGAAAATGTTGTTAGAGAAGAGATGGATAAGGCTGGTTTTCAAGAGGTTCATTTCCCAGCACTTTTGCCAAAGGATCCATATGAGTCAACAAACCGTTGGTCGGAGTACGGACCTGATTTGTTTAGATTACAAGATAGAAAAGGTAATGATTATTTATTAGGTCCTACCCATGAAGAGATGTTTACGCTGATGGTTAAGGGTGAGTTTTCTTCATACAAAGATTTACCTTTATCTATTTATCAAATCCAAACAAAGTATCGAGATGAACCACGACCACGCAGTGGAATTATCAGAGGTCGTGAGTTTGTGATGAAGGATTCATACAGCTTTGATGTTGATGATGCAGGGCTTGAAGTTTCATACAACAAACATCGCCAAGCCTACATAAATACCTTTGATCGCCTTGGACTTAAGTACAACATAGTTTCTGCAATGAGTGGGGCGATGGGGGGATCTAAGTCAGAGGAGTTTTTAGCACCATGCCCAACAGGT
Organism: Bifidobacterium breve; assembly: GCA_943324025.2. Classification (GTDB taxonomy): domain Bacteria; phylum Actinomycetota; class Actinomycetes; order Nanopelagicales; family Nanopelagicaceae; genus Nanopelagicus. The sequence continues at coordinate 5,502 of CALPKA020000014.1, forward strand.
GAAGACACATATGTTTTGTGTAATGGTTGTGGATATGCCGCAAATGTTGAGGCGATGGTTACAAAGGTTGGTGCATATAAAGGCGAGAAGGTTGGCGCCATTGAAGTTTTAGACACTCCTAACACACCAACTATTGATTCATTGGTTGAGGTATTTAACAGTAAGTACTCAGCAAATATCACAGCAGCTGATACTTTGAAAAATGTATTACTGATGGCTGATGAAAAACCAATTGCTGTATTAGTGCCAGGTGATCGTGAAGTAGATTTAAAACGATTAGAGGCCAATTTAGCTGGAGTTAAAGAGATTAGATTATTTGAAGATGCAGATTTTGCTAAACATCCAAAATTAGTTAAAGGATATGTTGGACCTCAAGATGCCAAAGCTTTTGGTATTAGATTACTTGCAGATCCAAGAATTATCGAAGGATCACACTGGATAACTGGTGCTAATGAGAAAAATAAGCATGCTAGGTATGTTACTTGTGGACGAGATTTTGTGGTTGATCAATACATTGAAGCAGCTGAGGTTAGAGCAGGAGATTCCTGTCCTAAATGCGATAAACCAGTAATTATTGATAGAGCAATTGAGATTGGACATATTTTTCAATTAGGACGTAAGTATGCGCAAAGCTTAGGACTAACAGTTTTAGATAAAGAGGGAAAGCCAGTTGTAGTAACAATGGGCTCCTATGGAATTGGTGTATCAAGGGCGGTAGCAGCCATTGCTGAGCAAACCTATGATGAACTTGGATTGTGTTGGCCAGCTGAGGTTGCCCCTGCTGATGTTCACATAGTTGCAACTGGTAAAGAGGATCAACCATTTGATGTTGCAGAACAGATTGCAAAAGATTTAGAAGCAAAAGGTTTAGAGGTATTACTTGATGATCGCAGGGAGGCCTCAGCTGGTGTTAAATTCAAAGATGCTGAGTTAATTGGAATTCAAAAAATTATTATTGTTGGTAAAGCTTTAGCAGATGGCAAGGTTGAAGTCCGGGATCGCAAATCTGGTGATAAGCAAGAGGTTGCCCTCGCAGATGTTGTTAAAACCATAGTTAAGTAATTTATGAGTATTGAGATCGCAATATTTTTGGCGATCGCATCAGGTTTTGCTGGCTTTGTTGATGCCATGGCAGGTGGTGGTGGATTGATTCAATTACCAGCCCTGTTGGTTGGTTTACCAAATAAAGAGCTGCCATTGATCCTTGGTACAAACAAAGTGCCATCGATATTTGGCACCGCAGCAGCTGCTCGAAATTACTTCAAAAATATTAAGCCAGATATCCCACTGACTTTAACCATGATGGCACCAGCATTTGCGGGCTCAATGGGTGGGGCAGCACTTGCAGCCTCTGTTCCAAAAGATTTCTTTAAGCCATTTATCGTTTTCTTACTTGTGGTTGTTGCGATTTACACCTGGCGCAAACCTGAGTTGGGAATTTCTGAGAATTTAAGGTTTACTCATAAGAAGCGATTGCTTATCGTGGGATTAATTGGATTGATGATCGGTTTCTATGATGGAATCTTTGGACCAGGAACTGGAACATTTCTAGTTTTCTTCTTGGTCTCAACAATTGGCTATGCATTCTTAAAAGCATCGGCTACAGCAAAGCTTGTAAACATCGCAACAAATGCAGGTGCGATATTGAGTTTTCAACTTACCGGTCATATTTGGTGGCAGTTAGGTCTGCTTTTGGCATTTGCCAATGTAACTGGTGCAATTCTTGGTTCAAGATTAGCAATTCGAGGTGGATCTACCTTGGTTCGTAAAGTTTTTCTAGCGGTCACTTTTCTACTAATCGCCCGCGTTGCTTGGGACACTTTTATAAGTTAAACTCTGCTCTACAACTTAATATCGAAGAAGGAAAAAATGAATAAGAAGGAAGAAATTGCAGCGGCGATTACGCCGACTATTGAAGGCCTAGGTTTTTACCTAGAGGATTTAAATATAACTAGTGCGGGCAGAAGAAGCATGCTCACAGTTATTGTTGATGGTAATACTCATCTAAATCTTGATCAAGTCACCTCTGTTACCAAAGCAATTGGTGAGATTGTTGAGAATATTCAAAGCTTAGGACAAACCCCATTTACTCTTGAGGTTACCTCCCCTGGTATTGACCGACCATTAACCAAGCCTCGTCATTGGAAGAAAAATGTTGATCGTCTAGTTAAAGTAGTTTTGCAAGATGCAAGTGAGGTAAAGGGAAGAATTAAAGATTCAAACCAAGAGGCCGCCACAATCGATGACCAATTAATCAAATTTGCTGATATCAAAAGAGCAACTCTTGAGGTTGAATTTAAGCAGGCAGGCAAATGAGCGTTGATGTTGAAGCACTTAAATTATTAGCTCAAGAAAAGAAATTGCCACTTGAGCGATTAATTAATGCAATTGAAAATGAGGTAGCAAAGGTTTATGCCGAACTACCAGAGGCTAAACCTCATGGCAGAGCAGTTTTAAATCGCCAAAGTGGTGAGTTAGTAATTTATGTTCCAGTCTTAGCCCCAGATGGTGAACGGTTAGACACTATTACCGATAATCCAGATGGATTTGCCAAATTGGCAGATAAAACTGCGAGAAAAATAATTAAAGAAAAAATGCGTGAGGCCAAAGATCTTGAGGTTGTAACAGAGTTTTCTGGCAGCGTTGGTGATGTGATTGGTGGAATTGTTCAACAAGGCAGAGATGCAGAAGTTATCTATGTGAATCTAGGAAGAGTAGAAGGCAAAGTTCCTGCTGCCGAGCAGGTAAAGGGTGAGATATATAAGCATGGAGATCGCATTAAATGTTTTGTTGTTGATGTTAAACAGGGAGAAAAAGGGCCTGAGGTAACTTTATCTAGAACCCATCCAGCATTTGTAAAGATGTTATTTGCACTTGAAGTTCCAGAGATCAAAGAGCGAGTAGTTGATATTGTTGGAATTGCCAGAGAGCCGGGTGCTCGAACAAAACTTTCAGTCCGAACCCATCGAGCAGGTGTTAGTGCAAAGGGTGCGTTAATTGGACCGCAAGGAAGTCGAGCGCAAAATGTAATGAATGAATTAAATGGTGAAAAAATTGACATCATTGATTTTTCAGAGGATCCAGCAACATATGTTGCAAATGCATTAGCACCTGCCAGAGTTACATCTGTTGAGATTGTGGATCTGGAAGCAAAATCAGCAAAGGTGATTGTGCCCGATTATCAACTTTCTCTTGCAATTGGCAAGGATGGTCAAAATGCCCGACTTGCTGCCCGGCTAACACAATGGCGGATTGATATCCATCCAGATAATCCAGTTACGCAAATTAAGGCGGAAAAACCAGAAGAAGTAGCAACTATTTCACCCATCGAAGGTGATTAGGGTAGAGTTTGCGATGTTCAGTAAAAAGCCTAGGCAACGCAGCTGTATTGCTTGTCGAAAGTTGGAAAATTGGACAGATTTAGTTCGAACAGTTTTGGTCGGTAATGAAATAAAAGTCGATCTAAAGCATCGGATGGGTGGTCGGGGAGCTTGGCTCCACGCAGATTGCTTCTCTGTTGCAACTGAGCGAAGATCTTTTAATCACTCCTTCAAATTTGAAGGTGAGATTAAGTTTGATGAGTTAGAAGATTATCTAAAAAATTTAGGTAATTAGCCAAAAGTATGGAGCGAGCGAGAATGACACTCTAATGAGCACTGCAAGATTATGAGTAGGTCTATTTAGGTTCGCACGTATCTAACGTCGGGCCAGGAGAAGGAGA
>CALPKA020000015.1 GCA_943324025.2 Bifidobacterium breve
ATTGATGGCCATGCTGAGATATCCAAAACATATATCAAGAGTGCAGTATCGATTATGAAAGAAACAGGCGCGGTAAATGTTGGTGGAATTATGTTTGCAGATAGTGATCATGGCTTGCAAAGAACTGTTGCGCAAGCAATGCGCTCTAAATTGGGAGTAGGACCATCTAAATTTCACACCGGTGGTGGTGCCGGTGAGTCAGAGACTGTTTATTTAGGAACCTTTAAAAAATCAGCAATCTTGGCCGCAGGCGGTTTCGATGAGAGATTTATTAGAGCCCAAGATTGGGAGTTAAATTATAGAATTCGAAAACAAGGTGGATTAATCTGGTTTGATCCAAGATTAGTTGTTACATATCGACCTCGGAAAACCTTTTCTAAGTTAGCCCGACAGTATTTCCAGTATGGCAGGTGGCGTCGAGTTATAACTCGAACTCACAGTAATACAAGCAGCTTGCGCTATTTAGCTCCACCATTTGCATTGGTTGTAAATCTATTTTCTTTAGTTTCGGGAGTTTTTGTGACTCCGCTATTACTTCTTCCATTAATGGTTTATATCTTTACTATGGTAATTGGTGGATTTTTGATCGGTAGGAAAATTACCGACAAACTTCTTATGCCTTTAGTTTTAGCAACCATGCACATGTCTTGGGGGCTTGGTTTTATTACATCGCCAAAAAACTTACTTAAAGGTTAGTTGTTGTGAAGAACTGAGTTTAAGCCACTCCAAGTGCCGGTTTTAGGTAAAACTTCAAGTGAACCAGATTGAGAATTTCTTCTAAATAGTAGGTTGTTTGCACCACTTAAATCCTTAGCCTTAACGATTTTTCCATCAGGCAAAGTAATTTTTGAACCAGCTGTTATATAAATGCCAGCCTCAACTATGCAGTCATCTCCTAAGCTAATTCCGATTCCAGAATTAGCACCTAGCAGAGTGCGTTGGCCAACTGAAATAACCTCTTTGCCACCACCACTTAGTGTTCCCATAATTGATGCACCGCCACCGATGTCACTTCCATCACCAACCACTACACCTGCACTAATTCTTCCTTCAACCATTGATTTACCTAAGGTTCCGGCGTTGAAGTTTATAAAGCCTTCATGCATAACGGTGGTGCCAGCTGAAAGATATGCACCAAGCCGCACTCGGTCACCATCGGCAATTCTTACACCCTCTGGAATTACGTAATCAACCATACGTGGGAATTTATCTACTCCGTAGACAATCATATTTCCATATTTGTTTTGTAATTCATGTCGAACTTTTTCAAATCCATCCACCGCGCAAGCACCAGCAGAGGTCCAGACCACATTTGGAAGAATTCCAAATATTCCCTCTAAATTCACAGAATTAGGTTTAACAATTCGATGCGAAAGCAGATGTAATCTCAAATACACATCACTTACATCTTTTGGTTTGTCATCAAGATTGATCTGAGTTTTAACGGCAATTTTCTTAACTTTTCTAATTGAATCATCGCCAAGTAATAAACTTAAGTCATCATCGGAATTACTTGAAGGCGCACTACCCAACCCAAGATTGTGAAAATAACATTCCAGTATCTGGCCAGAGTTAGTTTGGGTGGCAACTCCTAAACCAAATGCGGTGCGTGGGCTATTACTCATTACCCAAAGGTATCAAAGTGGCAGGTAGGCAATAGACTAATTACATGCGCGTATCCGTTTTCTGCTCCTCAGCACCTGATATTCCAAAAAGTGCACTTGAATTGGCATTTGAAGTTGGTCAAGCAATTGGAGCTCAGGGTTGGGATCTTGTTTGGGGTGGAGGTGCTGCCTCAATGATGGGTGAGGTTGCAAAAGGTGCAAGGTCTAAAGGCGCTGCAACTATTGGTGTAATACCTGAACAGTTAAAAAGTGTTGAGTTTGAAGATTCAGAGGCTTCAACAATGCATGTTGTAACCAGCATGCGCACTCGCAAAGCCAAAATTGAAGATCTATCTGATGCTTTTATTATTTTGCCAGGCGGAATCGGAACATTAGAAGAGTTTTTTGAAATTTGGGTTGGCCGCTACCTTAAATTTCATACCAAACCAATTGCAGTCTGTGACCCAACCGGTGTTTATTCACCACTAAGAGAGGCTATAAATCATTTGGCCAGTCAAAATTTTATGAAGTCAGGACAAGCAGAGCTAGTCACTTGGTGCACTGATATCCCATCAACAGTAGAGGCGATAAAACTCAAATGAATAAACTTTCGCACCTTGCTTTGACTGTCGATATTAAAAAGCCAATTGATGAAGTTTGGCGTGAATTAGTTGACTGGAAGAGCCAAAGTAATTGGATGCTTCAGACAAAAGTATGGTCGGAGTTAGATCAAGATCGAACAGTTAAGAATGGCAAAGGCGTATTAATCTTTGCATTTACTGGTTTGTTTCCTAAGTTATATCCAAAATTGAAATTAGGAATTTTAGATACTATGGAGGTCACTGCTTGGAAGCCGCCAACTGTATGCGAGGTTGTACATATTGGTCGTGTAATTCGGGGAACTGGAAAATTTGAACTTAAGAAAGTTCGTGGCGGTACAAAATTTTATTGGCAAGAAGATGTTATTGCCCCATCATTGGTATTACTTATTGTTAAGCCGATGTTGTTAATCGGAGTTTGGCTCTCACTACGCCGATTTGCAAGGCAAATATCGGCGTAACTCGAAAGTAAGGGCGATGGCGAGTAACCTTGATGCCATGGCACCTGAGAATGGCAAAAAAACTATTGCGGAGTTAATTGCCACATTGCCTGAGGAAGAGCGCTTAATACTTACTTTGCATTTAGTAAACATGATCAGCGCCACAGAGATAGCAGAAAAATTAGGTGTGCCCGAAAGAGCAGTCGCTTCAGTAATTATCTCGGGTAGAACGCGCTTAATTGGCTTGATTTCTAAAGGGTAAAACCTGGATTTCCCACTCGTGGCTATATAGGGGATAATTAAGCCTCTAGTAAGGCTATGCATGACTTTGGCAGGGGAGAGTTAAATGGCAGCGATGAAACCAAGAACTGGTGACGGTCCTATGGAGGTCACTAAAGAGGCTCGCTCTATGGTTATGCGAATCCCACTTGAAGGCGGCGGTCGATTGGTCGTTGAATTAAATGTTGAAGAAGCAACAAATCTAGGAAATGTTTTACAAGCAGCTGTTGCGCTAGTAAAAAAGTAAACGACAAATCTAGGCTAAATCAAGTTTATGAGTCATAAACTCCTAGATCTATACCCAAAAATCTCAAGTCAAAGTGAAAAGAATTTAGATTTATCAAAGTTTACTGCGCTCGCACTTCCAGTAATTCCTGGCGATAAAGTTGAGTTAGTTAAAAGTAAACTCCTTAAAGAGATCACAGAATTTACTAAACTTAATTTAAATATTGAACTAGCAAATTGGCCAGATTTTACTGCCAAGCCTGGTGAAATAATTGAGGTCCCTATCTCTGCAGGATCATTAACTCGTATTTACCTTGTTGGAATTGGTGATGAAGGATTTGATGATTTACGCAAGGCATCAAGTGCGTTAGGCCGAAAATTTAAATCAACAAATAGTAAAGTCCTAGTGAATTTAACAAATAAAAAAGAGTTAATCACCTCATCGACTATCTCGCTACTACTTTCAAATTATCTATACTCCCTTAAGAGTGAGCAAAAAAATGATAAACCTAGTTTTGCAATTTATGGTAATTTTGAGCAAGAAGTTGAGCGCGCAGATGTATTAGCTTCAGCAGTCTGGAAAGCAAGAGATCTTGTACATACTCCATCAAATATAAAAAATCCTGATTGGTTGGCAAAACAAGCCGCATCAATGGTTTCTAATGCAAAAAATTCAGATCTATCAATAAGTGTTAAATCAGGAAGGGCAATCAAAGATTTCGGTGGCTTACTTGCTGTTGGTAATTCATCGCCAACTCCCGGACCTAGATTGATTCAAGTTAGTTATGCACCAAAAGGTTCAAGTAATTGGCCACATGTGGTGTTAATTGGTAAAGGCATTACATTTGATACTGGTGGGGTTTCACTAAAGCGTCCCTATGAGTCAATGATCGGAATGAAGAGTGACATGGCAGGGGCCGCTGCAGTTTTGTGTGCAACGGTTGCATTGGCAAGAACTAAACCAAAGGTACGAGTTACAACCCTTTTAATGGCAGCTGAAAATGCTCTGTCAGGCACATCTCAAAGACCATCAGATGTAATCAAACATTTTGGCGGAACAACTGTTGAAGTTATAAACACTGATGCTGAAGGTAGATTGGTGTTAGCTGATGGGCTTGCTTACGCAGATTCTGAATTGGATCCAGATTATTTGATTGACCTAGCAACCTTAACTGGAGCGGCAACTCTTGGCCTTGGCCGCCAACATGCTGCGATGTATACAAGAAATACCACTGTGGCAAAGAAGTTAGCGGAGGCTGGAAATAGAGTAGGCGATAGAGTTTGGCAAATGCCATTAGTAGATGATTATTCAGTTGCGTTAGCAAGTGATGTGGCTGATTTTAATCACACTGCAGATAAGTTTGATTTTTCTGCCGGGTCAGTAACGGCTGCGTTATTCCTAGAAAAATTTGTTGGCGACCGTACTTGGGTGCATCTAGATATTGCGGGAACTGGTAGATCTGAGGTTGATGCGGGCGAGAATATTAAAGGTGGTACTGGCTATGGAGTTCGTTTGCTAATTGAATGGTTGGACTCATTTTGAACGATCAAATCTCACCTCGTGGTGATATGAATTCATATGCAGAAAATTTCGCACATGAGGATTATTTCATGCAGCAGGCACGTACTAACGGTCAAGAAATAGGAGCAGCAGACCCTACCGCTGCAGTTGGAAATTTCTTAAAGTTTGCAGTCAATCTCGTTAATGCAAAAGCTGTTGTTGAAATTGGTACAGGTTCCGGAGTTGGTGGACTTTGGTTGTTAAGTGGAATGTCTTCAGAAGCGGTTTTAACGACAATTGATTCAGAGCGTGAGCACTCTAAAATTTCTAGGACAGTTTTTGAAGATGCTGATATTTCACCAACTAGATATCGAATTATTACCGGAAAATTAATTGAGGTAATTGGAAAGCTAGCAGATGGTTCATATGACTTAATTATTATTAGACCAGCTTTAGATCTTTTCGACATGGTGCAAGAGTCATATCGTCTACTTAAACCAGGCGGGTTATTGATAATTGATCAAGTGCTAAGTGGTGGCAAGGTGGCTGATCCAACTCAGCGCGATCCTGAGAGTATCTCTAGGAGGGATGCAATAAAGTTGTTAAAAGAGGATGAAAGATGGTCAGCATCACTCGTTCCAATTGGCGCGGGCTTGTTGGTAGCCAATAAACTTACTTAAATGAACCAACCATCAGATACACCATGGTGGCAGCCAAGTGCTGAAAATAAGCCAAAGCAAATTGTTTTCAAGAGAAGTAACTCAAATTTTTATATTTTTGCAGTAATCATCGCCTTAATAGCTGGTGGTGTTGGTGCATTTTTAGGTCGTGGTGGTGCAACTAATTTAAGTGCTAACTTAGTTCAAACAACTAATTCAATTGAGAGAGCTCCAGATTCCATTGCAGGTCTTGCAGCCCGAGTTATTCCAGCAGTAGTTTCAATCGCAGTAAAGGGGTCAGGAAGTTCAGGAACTGGATCAGGATTTTTCTTAGACAGCGATGGATTTATATTGACCAATAACCATGTGGTTGAAGCTGCTGCGCAAAGCGGGAGTATTACAGTTGAATTATCAGATGGTAAAAAATATAGAGCAAAATTGATTGGTAGAGACAGCTCATATGATTTAGCAGTTTTAAAAATTGATGTTGTTGGTGCACCAACCCTGCAGTTAGGTGATAGTGAAAAAGTTCAAGTTGGAGATGCAGTTATTGCGATTGGCTCCCCATTAGGTTTATCTGGCACTGTGACAGCCGGAATTATCAGTTCTAAAAATCGTGCAGTTACTACCGGTAATGGAAATGGTGAGAGTTCATTTATAAATGCACTACAAACAGATGCTGCGATTAATCCTGGAAACTCTGGCGGACCTTTAGTTGATGCAACCGGTGCTGTAGTTGGGATTAACTCAGCAATTGCAACACTGGGTTACACCACACAAGCCGGTTCTATTGGATTAGGTTTTGCGATTCCAATAAATCAAGCGAAAAAAACTGCGGATCAGTTAATTAAGACTGGGTCAGCTACTTATCCAATTATGGGAATTTCTGTTGACACTAGATTTGCAGGTCCAGGTGCTCAAATAACTAGTGATGGTGTTGGAATTACACCGGGCGGGCCTGCGGAAAAGGCTGGATTAAAAGCGGGGGATGTAATTATTGAGTTTGCTGGCACCGAGATAGAGAATTCAGATCAATTGATCGTAGTGATTAGAAGCAAAAATGTAGGAGATAAGGTCAAACTCAAGTATGTTCGCAATAATTTAACCAAAGAAGTAACTGTTACTTTAGCCGCTTCAAAGGGACAATAAAATGTTTAATATTGGTGGCGGTGAGATTCTTGCACTGATGGTAATTGGCATGATTCTTATTGGGCCAGACAAATTACCTAATATTGCTGCTGATGCTGCTCGGTTTCTAATTAAAATGAAAAATATGGCACAGAATGTCACAAATGATCTTAAGGAAAACCTCGGGCCAGGCTATGAAGATCTTCAAGTAAAAGATCTGCATCCAAAAGCTCTAATTAAGAAACACATTGGTGATGTGATTGATAAATCAGATCTTGAAGTTAAGCCAAAACCAAAGATTGATCCAGAGATCCTATGAGCACAATAGAGGCAATAAATAAAGCATTAAACAATGTTATTGATCCCGAGTTGCATAAACCACTCCCTGAGTTGGGGATGGTTGAGTCAGTAGATTTTAAAGATGGAAAAGCAGTAATTGGAATTTTGCTAACAATAGTTGGCTGCCCAATGAAAGATAGATTAAAAAATGATATCGATAAGGCTTTAGTTGAAATCTCTGAAATTAAGACCACTGAGGTCATTTTTGGGGTAATGAGCGAAGAGCAAAGAAATAATGTTAAGAAAATTATTAGAGGTGGGCGCGAAAAATTCATTCCATTTGCCCAGCCAGATTCTTTAACTAGGGTTTTAGGAATTGCCTCTGGTAAAGGTGGAGTAGGAAAATCATCAGTTACAGTTAACTTAGCTGTGGCTGCAGCTTTGCAAGGTTTAAAGGTTGGAATTTTAGATGCAGATGTCTATGGTCACTCAATTCCTAGATTAATGGGAATGCTGGATAAACGTCCTACAGCAATTGATCAAACATTTGTTCCAGTTGAAAACTACGGAGTAAAAGTTGTTTCTATGGAGATGTTTAAACCGGAAAGATCTGATCCAGTTGCATATCGAGGCCCACTTTTGCACCGCGTACTTGAGCAATTATTAAGTGATGCTTACTGGGGAGATATTGATTTGTTACTGCTTGATTTACCACCAGGTACCGGTGATATTGCAATCTCTCTTGGCCAGTTAATTCCTGGATCTGAAATTATTGTTGTAACAACTCCTCAAATCGCAGCAGCTGAGGTTGCAGAAAGAGCTGGAAGAATTGCTCATCAAATAAAGCAACCGGTAATTGGCGTTATTGAAAATATGTCAGAGACAATTTCTGAAACCACGGGAGAGAAGATTTCAATTTTTGGAAGTGGTGGAGGCGAAGAAACTGCAAGACGATTAAGTGAGCTTGTTGGTGCCGATGTACCGCTTCTTGCAAAAATTCCATTTAATACAAATATTCGCGAAGGTGGAGATGCTGGTAACCCGCTAGTGCTAACTGACTCAAAAACCAAACAAATATTTGATTCGATCTTGGATAAAATTATTATCAGGCCTAAATCTCTAGTAGGAGTCAGGCTAAATATAAATACTTAAGCTTTCTTATTAATCTTATTTACAATTTCTTCAATAGCATCAGAAATTTCACTGTGAAGGTAATCTCTTGTTGTTACCTCACCAATAGCACTTCTTAGGCTGGCAAGTTCACGAGTTAAGTACTCGGTATCAGCCATATTTCTTTCATCACGCTCTCGATCCTCATTTCCTTGAATACGATCACGATCTGCTTGCCTGTTTTGGGCAAGCAAAATCAAAGGCGCTGCATATGATGCTTGCAGAGAAAGTAACAAAGTTAGAAATATAAATGGATAGTGATCAAATTTCAAATCCTCTGGTGCAAGTGAGTTCCAAATTACCCATATCAAAACGAATGCAGTCATGAACACTAAGAATCGAGCGGTACCTAGAAAACGAGCAAATTTTTCTGACCAGCGGCCAAATGCTTCAGAGTCATATGATGGTTTTAAGCTTCTTCGAGCCTCGCGTGGATACTCAAGAGAGTTCTTATTTACATTCTTCTTTGCCATGATTATCTTGCCTCACTTTCTCTCTTTAAAGATTCAACATGTCGCCAGTTTTCTGGAAGTAAATGGTCTAGAACATCATCCACAGTTACTGCACCAAGCAAACGCTCATTTGAATCAACAATAGGCACAGCCAGTAGGTTGTAGCTAGC
>CALPKA020000016.1 GCA_943324025.2 Bifidobacterium breve
CGGATGGAAAATGCTTACCGGAGATCAAGTAGGTTCAATCATAGGAAGCTATATGATTTCAAAGAATCAATCAGCCAATGCTCAGGTAGCAAGCTCTTTAGTTTCATCATCACTTTTAAGTAAAATTGCTGCAAAACACAACCTGACTCACAAAGAAACCTTAACTGGGTTTAAATGGATTTCTAAAGTTGAAAATCTCATTTTTGGTTATGAGGAAGCTCTTGGATATTGCATTGATCCAACTAATGTTAATGATAAAGATGGAATTAGTGCCGCATTAATAATTGCTCAAATTGCAGCTGATCTAAAGAAGCAAGGCACAACTATTAATGATTATTTGGCTCAGTTAGGCCAAGAGTTTGGATTCCACTCAACTGAGCAAATATCAATTCGGTATGCAAAACTAGATTTAATCGATCAAACTTTGAATAAAGTTGCAAGTAATCCTCCAAAAAAACTTGGAGAATTTGAGCTAAAGTCTATAGAAGATTTAAATAACTCTAAAAGTATGCCAACTGTCGGTATTAGATTGAATTATGGAAATAACATTCGGGTGATAATTAGACCAAGTGGCACTGAACCCAAATTAAAGTGCTACATCGAGGTAGTTTCTACCAGTCAAGAAGAGTCAGTTTTAATCACCTCGCAAATTAAGCAAGCATTGACTAAAGTACTCTCATGATTATTGATGGAAGTGAGAAATCACTTCGTAAATTCCTATCTGAACTCTCGCCTGTCGATCAGGTAGGCGCAGAGGCTCGCGCTGCAATGCTTGCCACCCGCAGTATTAAAACTTCGAGTAAAGCTTGGGCAATTGATATTGCAATCAGCATGGTTGATCTGACCACACTAGAAGGTGCTGATACGCCAGGGAAGATAAAAACACTTTGCGCTAAAGCGGTAAGACCAGATCCAACAGATTTAACTGTGCCCTCAGTGGGTGCTATTTGTGTTTATAACGACATGGTAAGAATTGCTCGTAGTGAATTAGATTCAATTGGAGGAAACTCTGTTCCAGTTGCTGCTGTGGCAACAGCTTTTCCATCAGGTCGCGCAAGTTTGGCTGTGAAGAAAATTGATACGCAAGATGCTCTAGATGCAGGCGCTAGCGAGATAGATATGGTTATTGATAGAGGCGCATTTCTTTCTGGCCGGTTAATGGAAGTTTTTGAAGAGATTCGAATAATTAAAGAGCTTTGTGCAGATAAGGCACACCTGAAAGTGATTTTAGAAACTGGAGAATTAGTTACATATGACAATGTTCGTAAAGCCTCATATTTAGCCATGCTGGCTGGAGCAGATTTTATTAAAACAAGTACGGGCAAGGTTGCACCTGCAGCCACCGCACCAGTTGTATTGGTAATGCTTGAGGCGGTCCGTGATTACTTTGCACTTACTGGAACTAAAATCGGAGTTAAACCCGCTGGCGGAATCCGAACCACCAAAGATGCTATAAAGCAGTTGGTGCTCGTCAAGGAAACTGCAGGAGATCAATGGTTGACGCCAGATTTATTTAGAATTGGTGCAAGTGCATTATTAAACGATTTACTTATGCAGCGGATGAAATTACGTTCTGGGCACTACGCTAGTGCCAACTACGTAACAGTGGATTAGGAGCGTCATGAGCGATTTTGAGTATGCCAGCGCACCTGAGTCTCGTGCTATTGCAAATATTGCAAGTAATTATGGATTGTTTATTGGTGGAAAATTTGTTCAACCAAAAAAAGGTAAGAGCTTTAATACGATAAATCCTGCAACCGAAGAGGTGCTTTCGAAAATTGGCTATGCGGATAAATCTGATATTGATGCAGCCGTAAAGAGTGCTAGATCGGCATACTTGAAAGTCTGGTCCAAAATGCCGGCTAAAGAGCGTGGTAAATACCTATACCGAATTGCAAGAATTATGCAGGAACGGGCTAGAGAATTTGCAGTTGTCGAAACTTTAGATAATGGAAAACCAATTAGGGAATCTCGAGATACTGATATTCCTCTAGCCGCAGCTCATTTTTTCTATCATGCAGGTTGGGCAGACAAGTTAGAGTTTGCAGGATTTGGTTCTAAACCTAAATCACTTGGTGTCGTAGGGCAAGTAATTCCTTGGAATTTTCCATTACTAATGTTGGCTTGGAAGATTGCACCAGCACTTGCAGCAGGAAACACAGTTGTATTAAAACCTGCTGAAACCACTCCACTAACTGCATTGTTATTTGCCGAAGTTTGCCAACAAGCCGGTTTGCCAGAGGGTGTTGTAAATATAGTTACTGGAGATGGTGTAACAGGTGCTGCATTGGTAAATCACCCAGATATCAATAAAATTGCATTTACAGGTTCAACTGAGGTTGGTAAATCAATTGCTCGCGCAATTTCTGGCTCCAAAAAGACTGCCACATTAGAGCTTGGTGGAAAGGCTGCAAATATCGTTTTTGATGATGCTGCAATTGATGAAGCAGTTGAAGGAATTGTTAATGGTATTTTCTTTAATCAGGGCCATGTTTGCTGTGCTGGATCGCGTTTGATTCTTCAGGAAAATGTCGCAGATGAGGTATTGGATAAACTCAAGAAGCGAATGAGCTTAATTCGAGTTGGTGACCCAATGGATAAAAACACCGATTTAGGGGCAATAAACTCAAAAGAGCAACTTAATAAGATTAATGAAATATCAAATGCAGGAGATAAAGAGGGTGCTAACCGCTGGTCACCAGAGTTAAAGCTGCCTAGTAAAGGTTTTTGGTTCCCACCAACTATTTTCACTGGTGTAACTCAATCTCATCGCATTGCTAGAGAAGAGATATTTGGTCCAGTGCTTTCAGTACTAACTTTCAGAACTCCAGCAGAGGCTATTGAGAAGGCAAACAACACTATGTATGGCCTATCAGCTGGTATTTGGAGTGATAAAGGTTCAAAGGTTTTGTGGGCAGCAAAGCAATTAAATGCAGGAGTTATCTGGAGCAATACCTTTAATAAATTTGATCCAGCAAGCCCATTTGGTGGCTATAAAGAGTCTGGTTGGGGTCGAGAAGGTGGCCGCCATGGCTTATCTGGGTACTTAACTGCTGAAGCAAAGGTAAACAAATGAGCAGAATTGATGTAAACAAAACATACAAACTCTTCATTGGCGGAGCTTTTCCAAGAAGTGAATCAGGCCGAGTTTATGAAATTAAAGGTGCAGATAAGAAATTTATTGCAAACCCTGCATTAGCTTCTAGAAAAGATTTACGTGATGCTGTTGTTGCTGCCAAATCTGCCCAACCTGGCTGGGCAAATGCCACTGCATTTAATCGAGGTCAGGTTCTTTATCGCATGGCCGAGATGTTAGAAGGCAGAAGTGAGCAATTCATTAATGAAATTATCAGCTTGGAAGGTGTAACAAAGAAAGCAGCACAACTTCAAATTTCTGAAGCAATTGATTGCTTAGTTTGGTATTCCGGATGGTGTGACAAATTATCTTCAATTTCTGGTTCACAAAATCAGGTTTCTGGCCCTTTCTATAATTTCACAACACCAGAGTCATTAGGAGTAGTTGCAGTTTTTGCAGAAGCAAAACCTTCATTACTGGCAACCGTAAGGGCGCTTGCGCCAGTTCTTGCTGGTGGTAATTCAGCAATCTTGATTGCCAGCGAAAATTTCCCACTTCCAGCAATTTCACTGGGAGAAGTGATCGCTACTAGTGATTTACCAGGTGGGGTTGTAAACATACTCACCGGAAAAGCCTCTGAATTAATTCCATGGGTTGGCTCTCATATGGAAATCGATGGCATAGATCTAACTGGAGTTAGCAAAAAGCAGGAGGAAGAATTAAGACTTGCAGGTGTGGATAATCTAAAACGAATTTTTAGATTCTCTAATACAGATCATCCAGAGAGAATTCTTAGCTTTATGGAACAAAAAACTATCTGGCATCCAATTGGAATTTAAGTTAATTACTCAGCTGAGATAGCTGCATAAGCTGGCTTTACAGTATTTTCAATAATCTCAAGTCTTTCCTCAAATGGAATGAAAGAGCTCTTTAGGGCATTTACAGTTACTCGCTGAAGATCTGCGAACTTCCAATCAAAAGACTTAACACATTGAGTCATTTCATTACTCATAGATGTGTTGCTCATTAATCTATTATCGGTATTTAAAGTAACTCTGAATCTCAATTTGGCTAATTTTCCAATTGGGTGCTCGGAGTAAGTCTTTACTGCACCTGTTTGTAAATTCGAGGTCGGACACAATTCAAGTGGAATTCTGCGATCTCTTATATATGAGGCTAAAGCGCCCAATTTCGGCGATGGCGTTGAGAAATCAATATCATCAATTATCCGAACTCCATGTCCTAAGCGTTCAGCGCCACAAATTTGAATCGCCTCCCAAATAGATGGCAGACCATATGCTTCACCGGCGTGAATAGTGAAGTGAGCATTTTCTTTTCT
This sequence comes from Bifidobacterium breve, assembly GCA_943324025.2. Lineage (GTDB taxonomy): Bacteria > Actinomycetota > Actinomycetes > Nanopelagicales > Nanopelagicaceae > Nanopelagicus. The sequence goes on from CALPKA020000016.1 coordinate 4,416, forward strand.
TAAATATTCAAATGTAGAGAGCTGATTAGTGGGAGGAAACCCATCCTCAGGTCCTGCAATATCAAAACCAACCACTCCCTGATTTCTATACTTAACTACCGCAGCTGCAGTCTCCTGTGATTTATTGTTTTGTCTCATTCCGCAAAGTAAGGACTCAACACGAATTTTTCTTCCCTCTTTTGCTGCCTCTGCCATGCCTTGCTTATAACCTTCAGTAGTTGCTTCAATCACTTCATTAAGAGTTAAACCTTTTTCAGTAAATAACTCTGGTGCACCTCTTACTTCGGCGTAAACAACACCATCGCGAGCTAAATCAATTGCACACTCCCTGGCAACTTGAACAATTGCCTCTTTGCTTTGCATAACAGCGATTGTGTGAGAAAAAGTTTCTAGATATCTAACTAATGAGTGCGAATTGCATGATTCTTCAAACCATTGGGCTAATTTAATTGGATCTTGGGTTGGTAATTTGTCATAACCGATTTTTTGAGCCAACTCAATAATAGTTTCTGGCCGCAATCCACCATCCAAATGATCATGCAAAAGCGCTTTTGGTAAACGCTTAATCTGATCTGGAGTTGGAGTATTTGTTAGCGACACTTATCCCTCAATTCTTTCGATTACCAATGGTAATCGGTTTATTGGTGCATCTTTACTACCAATTGAATATCCACCCTCAAGCGCCTCAACTGCTCGAGTAAATCTTGCTGATTCATCTGTGTGAAGTGTTAACAAGGTTTGTCCCTCAGATACTAAGTCACCAGGCTTAGCGTGCATTTCAATGCCTGAACCAAGTTGCAAAGTTTCACCTTGTTTTTGTCTGCCAGCACCAAGTCGCCAAGCTGCAACTCCAACCTTCATCGCATCCAAAGTTAATAGCTTTCCAGATGATGAGGCTTTAATTTCCATTTTTTCTTTTGCAGTAGGCAGAGGTGCATCGTTATCTCCACCTTGAGCTTTGATCATTTTGCGCCAAACATCCATTGCCATTCCATTTTGCAATGCCGTTTCCGGGTCAACCTTTGGTTTAATTCCAGCTGCATCAAGCATCTCATTAGCAAGTATTAGCGTAAGTTCCACAACATCACTTGGTCCGCCACCTGACAATACCTCTAGGGTTTCCCTAATTTCTAAAGCATTTCCAGCTGTTTTTCCAAGAGGTACATCCATCGCAGTTACAAGTGCTCTAGTTACAACCCCTGCGCGTTTTCCTAAATCAACCATCGTTCTAGCCAAAAGAGCTGCATCCTTTGGATTGCTCATAAAAGCACCAGAGCCTGTCTTAACATCTAAAACTAGAGCACCCGTGCCCTCTGCAATCTTTTTACTCATAATAGATGAAGCTATTAACGGTATTGCTTGCACAGTTCCTGTTACATCACGTAATGCATAAAGCTTTTTATCAGCTGGTGCCAGTCCAGCACCTGCTGCGCAAATTACCGCACCGCACTCTTGTAAAACTTTTAACATTTGGTCATTTGAAAGATTAGCTTTCCAGCCCTTTATAGATTCTAATTTATCTAATGTTCCGCCAGTGTGACCAAGTCCCCTGCCAGATAACTGAGGTACAGCAGCACCACATGCTGCAACAAGTGGAGCCAGCGGTAATGTAATTTTGTCGCCAACTCCCCCAGTTGAATGCTTATCAACTGTTGGACGGTCTAACATTTTCCAATTCATTCTCTCGCCACTTGAAATCATGGCATCAGTCCATCTTGAAATTTCACGATTGTTCATGCCATTTAACAAAATTGCCATCAAAAGTGCTGACATTTGTTCATCTGCAATTACGCCCCTGGTATAGGCATCAACTGTCCAGTCAATCTGATCATCACTTAATTCAAACTTGTCGCGCTTTGCTGAAATTATCTCTACTGCTGCATACCGTTCATTCATTTAAGATCCTCAGGGCCAAATCCCCACGGAAGTAAATATGACAAAGGTTTTGGTCCTTCTGGTGTCATGAATAGCATTTCATTTCCACCATGTTCAAAAAGTAATTGCCGGCAACGACCACAAGGTGAGAGATACTCACCATTGCCATCAACACAAACAACTGCAACTAATCTTCCGCCTCCGGAAGCAGTTAAACTTGAAATTAATCCACACTCGGCACAAAGGCCAACACCATAACTTGCATTCTCACTATTGCAACCAACAACTACGCGACCATCTGAAACTAAACCAGCTACTCCAACTTTAAAATTAGAGTAAGGCGCATAAGCTTTCACCATTACATCTTTTGCAGCCTGGTGAAGTTGGGCCCAATCAATATCCATGGGCTAATTCTCCTACGAAAACCTATTACTTTTTACCGCGTATGTAAGGGATTCCATCAGCGGCTGGAGCACGAACACGTCCGACAACACCAGAAACGGCAATAATCGTTGCAATATAGGGAATCATCAACATGAATTCAGAAGGGATTGGAACTCCAATAATGGACAATGTTCCTTGCAGATTATTAGCAAAACCAAAGAATAGCGCTGCAAGTATTGCTCCTCTTGGCGTCCATTTTCCAAAGATTAAGCATGCCAAAGCGATGAAGCCCGCACCTGAAGTCATGTTCTGAGAAAAGGTTCCAATTGTTCCTACAGTGAAATACGCTCCACCAGTTCCTGCAACTATGCCTGACAAAAGTACATTTCTAAATCTTAATTTATTTACATCAATTCCGACGCTATCGGCCGCAACTGGCAACTCTCCAATTGCTCGAGTTCTTAAACCCCATCTAGTCTTAAATAATGCAATTTGAATGAAAATAACAAATGCATACATCAAATAAACAATTATGGTTTGGTTAAATAATGTCGGACCAATTATAGGTAACTTTGATAACAGTGGAATTGGAATCGTGGACAAGCTACCACCAATGTTCCAAGTACTTTCATATGGAATGAGCAATGTTGTGTAAAAGAAATTGGTTAAACCTAAGATTAAAACATTTATTACGAATCCTAGAATAACTTGATCAACTTGGAATCGTATAGAGAAAAATGCCAATATAAATGAAACTAAGGCGCCAGCTATTGGTGCAGCTATAATTCCATAGAAAACGTTTTGTGTAACGCTTGCAACCACTGCAGCGGTGAAAGCTGCAAAAAGCAATTGGCCTTCGATTGCGATATTGATAACACCTGATTTCTCACAGAGCAGACCGGCCATTGAACCAAAAATTAATGGAACAGAAAGCATGATTGCGCCCTGCAACAAGCCAGTCACTGGAATGAATTTTCCTGCACCAGCCCAGCACATAAATGACATTATGCTGCCTAATCCAAAGATATAAACCCCAAGGTTTATGCCCTTACCGCGACTAAAACTAAGAAGAGAAGTTAAAACGCCAAGCAAAGTTAAAACCAAAAATATTAAGGCACCTGTCCTTGGATCAATCTTCCACTCATTAATCAATTTCCACTCATCACCTAAAATAAAGGCGAAAACTACATCCTCAGTTTTATTTGAATTTAAATAGAAAACGATGAAAAATACAAAAAGCATTGCGGCCATTGCAATAATGCCGCGCTTTTGTCGCTTTTGCTGACCACTCAACACATTCATCAACCGTTCCATCCTTTGGCAGCCATGGATTTATCATTTAAATTCTTCTTAATTCTGAAAATTGTTTTCATCAGGGTTGGAGCAGCTATAAATAGGACTATTAAAGCTTGAATAACTTGAACAATATCGGAAGAAGTTCCAGTATTAGAAAGCAATGTTCTACTTCCGGTTTGTAAGGCACCAAACAAAAGCGCTCCAAGCAAAGTTCCAATCGGAGTTGCCTGACCAAGTAGTGCAACTGTTATGGCATCAAAACCTAAACTGCCCGCAATTCCGGCCCCAAGTGAATACTCAGTACCTATCAAGTGAATGGCGCCGCCTAACCCAGCTAAACCACCGCATATAAACATTGTTGATGTTGTAACAAACGGTACCGAAATACCCGCTGTTCTTGCAGCACTTGCATTGGAACCCACGGCACGAAACTTAAATCCAAGCGTACTTGTCTTCAATAAC
>CALPKA020000017.1 GCA_943324025.2 Bifidobacterium breve
ATAAATGTGAAAGGCATCTTTGTTTGACATCAAATTACTCGCTTATTCCAGCCATGCTTATCAGCTGCGCTTCCATGCTGAATTGCAAGGAGTGCTGCTCTGATCTCATTTGTAATAACACCTGGATTTCCATCACCTGTTTGCCATGTTCCATGAATGCTTTTCGCAGTTCCAATTGCTGAAATAACAGCTGCAGTACCGCAGGCAAATATTTCAGTAATTTCACCTGATGCAACCCCGTTTTTCCAGTCATCAATAGAGATCATTGCTTCTTCTGTTTGGTAACCCAAATCATTGGCAAGGGTAAGAATTGAATCTCTGGTGATTCCTGGCAACAAGGTTCCGGTTAATTTTGGCGTAATGATTTTTGCATTTTTGCCGCTACCTTTGATGAAGTAGAGATTCATTCCACCCATCTCCTCTACCCATTTACGTTCTTTGGCATCAATGTAAACAACCTGATCACAGCCCTCTTTTGCGGCTTGTTTTTGGGCAAGTAATGAGGCTGCATAATTTCCACCACATTTTGCCTCACCTGTTCCACCAAGAGCTGCTCTTACATATTCAGTTGATATCCAAACAGTTACAGCTTTAGCAGAATTAAAGTAAGCAGCAGCTGGTGTTGCAATCAAAATGTATGTTGCATGGTTTGAAGGGCGCACACCTAGACCAACCTCAGTTGCAATCATGAATGGGCGTATATATAAAGACTCTCCTACTTTCTTTGGAACCCAGCCAGCATCTGCTTTTACTAACTCTTCAACTGTTTTAACAAAGAAATCCACTGGCATTTCAGGTAATGCAATTCGAGCTGCAGATTTTGCAAAACGTTTAGCATTTGCATCTGGTCGAAACAGTGAAACTCCACCATCTGGTTGAGAGTAGGCCTTCATTCCTTCAAATATTTCTTGACCATAATGGAAAACCATTGCAGCTGGATCTAAAGTTATTGGGCCGTACGGTTGTAATTTTGCATCTGCCCAGCCAGTAGCCTCACTCCATTCGGCAATCACCATATTGTCGGTGTAGTACTTACCAAAGCCAGGCTCTGCTACGCGCTTATCGCGCTCTGCTTGTGCAACTGGATTTTGATTTGGATTATTTATAACTTTCATAACACTCCCGCCACTAGTGCATCACCAATTTCAGAGGTTGAACGCTTCTTATCTCCACGTGCAGCCAAATCTCTTGCCACTGCATTTTCAACATCTTGCGCAGCTTTGTGCTCACCTAAATGATTAAGCATCATGGCAATAGATAAAACTGTTGCAGTTGGGTCTGCCAGGTTCTTTCCTGCAATATCTGGGGCAGAGCCATGTACTGGTTCAAACATTGAAGGATAAGCTCCAGTTGGATTTATATTTCCGCTTGCGGCAAGTCCAATTCCTCCACAGATCGCTGCTGCAATATCAGTAATGATGTCTCCAAATAAGTTATCAGTCACAACAACATCAAACCGCTCTGGGTTGGTAACAAAAAACATCGAAGCGGCATCAACATGTAGGTAGTCAGTTGTTATCTCAGGAAACTCTTTCGCTACCTCGTTAAACACTCGAGTCCAAAGGCCACCTGCTCTAGTCAACACATTGTTTTTGTGAACTAAGGTCAGCTTCTTACGAGGACGAGCCATTGCTCTATTAAATGCATCTCGAATTACTCTCTCAACACCTTTGTAGGTGTTTATAGATTCTTCAATTGCTAACTCTTTGTTGGTGCCTTCATCCTTTATCGATCCGGCGCCAACATATAAACCTTCAGTTCCTTCACGAACAACGACAAAATCAATACCTTTGTTGTTGGTGATCGGTGAAGTCACTCCTGGGAAAAGTTTTGCAGGTCTTAGGTTGATGTAATGTTCAAATGCAAATCTAAGTTTTAACAGTAATCCCCGCTCTAATACTCCACTTGGCACAGTTGGATCTCCTACCGCGCCCAATAAAATTACATCAGACTTTGCTAACTCTGCCATAACTGACTCAGGCAAAGTTTCTTTAGTCTTATGCCAATAAGCAGCACCCAACTCATAATTAGTCTTCGTAAAAGTTAAACTGTATTTACCCGCAACCGCATCTAGTACCCGAAGTCCTTGAGTTACTACCTCTGGACCAATGCCATCACCTGGAATAGTTGCTAAATTGAAATTTTTCATTCATTCACCAAGTTAACAAATCGAACCAATGATGCCCCAGTTTCTTTAGAAATTACATCAATGATCTCTTTGGGAATTAATGAGTCAACAGTCAAAGCCATTAATGCCTGACCACCCTCTTGAGTGCGCCCAACCTGCATGTCAGCAATGTTTATCTTTAACTTGCCAAGAGCATTACCCACTACACCAACAACACCAGGTCGATCGGTGTAACGCAAAAACAAAAGGTTTTTGGTTGGCTTTAAATCCAAATCTAATTTATCAATTGCTACAATTTTTTGAATTTGCTTGATTCCCATCAATGTTCCGCTGACCATTATTTGAGAACCATCAGCACAAGCTGCACGCACTGAAACTAAATTTCTATGATCTGGACTTTCTGCATCAGTTGAAACAGCAGATGTTAGAGATCTAGAACTTGCTAAAGCAGGGGCATTAACATAGGTAACATCTTCAGCACCCATTGCAAGTAAAGCACCCTTTAAAGCACTTGTTGCAAGGACTGAAACATCATGGCTTGAGATTTCACCACGCACCTCAACATCAATTGCTGAAATAACATCATTAGCCAATGAGGTTGCTACTTGAGCTAATTTTTCAACCAGTGGCAGGGCTGGACGAACTGCTTGATCGATCGCACCGCCCTTAACATTTACTGCATCCGGAACTAACTCACCTGATAAAGCTTTTCTAACTGAAACAGCAACTGCAATACCTGCCCGTTCTTGTGCTTCATCAGTAGAAGCGCCAAGGTGGGGTGTGGCAACTACATTATCTAGAGAGAATAATGGTGAATCAGTGCAAGGCTCAGTGGCAAATACATCTAGTCCAGCACCTGCAACGCGTCCAGATTTGAGTGCTTCATAAAGTGCAGCTTCATCCAATACGCCACCTCGTGCGGCATTAATAATTCGCACACTTGGTTTTACTTTAGTAAGAGCATCAGTTCCAATTAAGTTTGCAGTTTCCTTAGTTTTAGGTAAATGCACGGTAATAAAATCACTAGTTTTTAACAATTCTTCTAACTCAACTAATTTAACATTTAATTGTGCAGCTCTGGCCGGCTGTAAATACGGATCATATGCAACAACACTCATACCAAATGCCTGCATACGATGTGCAACTAATTGACCGATCCGACCGAATCCAACAATTCCTAATGTCTTTTCAAAAAGTTCAGCCCCGGTGTATTTAGAGCGTGCCCATTTGCCATCTCTTAAAGCAGCATGAGCTGGAGAGATTGATCTTGCACTTGCCAGCAGTAAACCAATTGCTAGCTCTGCCGCCGAAACGATGTTAGATGTTGGTGCATTTACAACCATCACTCCCGCTGCAGTTGATGCTGGTATATCAACATTATCTAATCCAACTCCGGCACGTGCAATTACCTTTAAACCTTTAGCGGCTGCAATTGCTTCGGCATCCATTTTGGTTGCAGATCGAATTAATACTGCATCAACACCCTTTGCAAGTGCTGATAGCAATTCACTTCGATCTGCTCCGTTGCAATTACGAACCTCAAAGTCAGGCCCTAATGCCTCTAATGTGGCAGGGCTTAACTCCTCGGCAATTAGAACTACTGGTTTAGCCACGCGCCGCATTTCCTTCTTTGTAATCATCATTATTTGAAGATTTAACCCAGGACATCATTTTGCGCAGATCTCGACCAACCTGCTCAATTGGGTGTGCCTCACCTTTTGCGCGCAATGATTTAAATTCAGGAGCGCCAGCATCTTGATCATCAATAAATCTCTTAGCAAAAGATCCTGATTGAATATCTGCAAGTACTGCCTTCATGTTTTCCTTAACACTTGGATCAATAACTCTTGGTCCAGAGATGTAATCACCATATTCAGCAGTATCTGAGACAGACCATCTTTGCTTTGCAATTCCACCTTCATACATAAGGTCAACAATTAACTTCAGCTCATGTAAGCACTCAAAGTATGCAACCTCTGGTTGATATCCAGCTTCAATTAATGTTTCAAATCCATACATAACAAGCTGGGATGCGCCACCACAAAGCACAGATTGCTCACCAAATAAATCAGTCTCGCACTCCTCTGTGAATGTAGTCAGAATTCCACCAGCACGTAATCCGCCAATTGCTTTGGCGTATGAAAGAGTTATTGGCCAGGCATTGCCAGTTGCATCTTGTTCAACTGCAACAATTACTGGAACTCCGCGACCTGCTGAAAACTCACGTCGTACTAAATGACCTGGGCCTTTTGGCGCAACCATACAAACATCAACATTTGCTGGCGGTTTGATGTAACCAAATCGAATATTAAATCCGTGGCCAAAGAAGAGCGCTGCGCCGTCTTTGATGTTTGGTGCGATTGAATCATTGTAGATATGTCGTTGCACATGATCTGGTGCAAGCAACATAACAACATCAGCACCCTTAACTGCATCAGCAACAGATGCAACCTTTAATCCTTCAGCCTGAGCTTTGGCTCTTGACTTTGAGCCCTCTGCCAAACCAACTACAACATCCACACCGCTATCGCGAAGGGATAGTGCATGTGCATGTCCTTGGGATCCGTAACCGATAACCGCAACCTTTTTAGATTGGATGATCGCTAGATCTGCATCTTCGTCGTGATACATCGTTGCCACGTTATTTCTCCTTATTTTTGTTGGTTTGTTTAATTCTGGTAATCAGCGGTTGAACTGTTTGGATTAGATTCGTTAGCTGTTCCCATCGTGCTTAAGGTGCGGTCAGCTAGGGTTTTATCCCCACGCTCTAACGCAACTAAACCAGATTGAACTAGCTCTCGAATTCCATGTGGTCTTAACTCCTTAAGCAATGCCTCAATCTCAGAGGATTGACCCACTGCCTCAATAGAAATTGTTCCGGCGGCCTCATCCGATATCACTGCTTTGTGTTTACTAACAATCTCTTTGGTCGCTGGAGTATTTACTACCTTAACCAATAAAATTTCACGCTTTAGCGAATCAGAGTCTTTCATTTCTGAAATGCCAATCACATTTACCAACTTAAATAATTGGGCGCTTACTTGATCCAAAGCATGACCTTCAAGATTTAAGACAATCGTCATACGAGAAACTTTTGGATTCTCTGTAGGTCCTACCGCAAGTGAATCAATGTTGTAACCACGACGAGAGAATAATGATGCAACGCGTGCTAGAACTCCAGGTGAGTTCTCTACCAAAACCGCCAAAGTATGAATTGCCATTACAACTCCTGTGAATCCCAGACAGGTGCCATTGACCGTGCAACTGTAATGTCATCATTTGAAGTACCAGCTGCAACCATTGGCCAAACCATTGCATCCCTATGTACATTGAAATCAACTACTACTGGACGATCATTAATCGCCATTGCAGCTTCAATTGTTTTATCAACATCACCAGGAGTCTCACAACGCAAGCCCACACAACCCATCGCTTCGGCAAGCATCTTAAAATCAGGAATTCGTTTTGAGTGTAGATCAGTGTTTGAATACCTTTGGTTATAGAACAAGGTTTGCCATTGGCGAACCATTCCTAAAGATTCATTGTTAATAACTGCAACTTTAATTGGAATATTGTTTAGAGCGCAGGTCACTAATTCTTGGTTAGTCATTTGGAAACAACCATCACCATCAATTGCCCACACTGTTGTGTCAGGTGCACCAACCTTTGCACCCATAGCAGCTGGAACTGCATAACCCATAGTTCCTAAGCCACCTGAGTTAAGCCAAGTTCTTGGTTTTTCATACCCAATAAATTGTGAAGCCCACATTTGATGTTGGCCAACACCTGCAGCAAAGATTGTGTCTGGTCCAGAGATTTTTCCAATTCTTTCAATCACATATTGTGGTGAAACTGAACCATCTGAAGGAGTGTCATATCCGAGTGGGAACTTTTTGCGCCAGCCATAAACCTCATTTAACCAAGGAGTTAAATCAGGAGCTGATTTAGCAAGGGCTGCTTTAGTTGCTGGAACTAAGGCACGCAAGATGTTTTTTAGATCTCCAACAACTGCAACATCTGCATGGCGGTTCTTACCAATTTCAGCCGGATCAATATCGGCATGAATGATTTTTGCATTTGGTGCAAAGCTTGAAAGTTTTCCAGTTACACGATCATCAAATCTTGCACCTAAAGTTATAAGCAAATCAGCTTTTTGCAGAGCGGTAACTGCAGCAACAGTTCCATGCATGCCGGGCATACCAAGATGCTGTTTATGAGAATCTGGGAATGCACCTCGTGCCATAAGTGTTGTAACGACCGGAACTCCAGTTAATTCGGCAAGCGCAAGCAGCTCTTTTGCAGCATTTGCCTTAATAACTCCGCCACCAACATATAGAACTGGTTTTTTAGATTGCGAGATTAGAGCAGCTGCATCAGAGATCGCTTCACTCTTTGGCTCCATTACTGGGTTGTATCCAGCTAAGGAAACATTTTTTGGATAGTTAAATGTTGTCTCTTTTTGAAGTGCATCCTTTGCAATATCAACAAGAACTGCACCTGGACGACCAGTGCTTGCTATATGAAAAGCCTCTGCAATTGCACGTGGAATATCAGCAGGATCGGTAATTAAATAATTATGTTTGGTAACTGGCATCGTAACGCCACGGATGTCTGCCTCTTGGAATGCATCTGTACCAATTGCAGGTCCAGGCACTTGGCCGGTGATTGCAACAATTGGAACTGAGTCCATTTGTGCATCGGCAAGTGGTGTCACAAGATTTGTTGCGCCAGGGCCTGAGGTTGCGATGCAAACTCCAACTTTGCCAGTTGCTTGGGCATATCCAGTTGCAGCATGACCGGCACCTTGTTCATGTCTTACTAAAATATGGCGAATTTTAGAATCAAAAATTGGATCGTAAGCAGGAAGAATTGCGCCACCAGGTATGCCGAACATAACTTCGACACCAGCAGCTTCAAGTGCGTTAACTAAACTCTGCGCACCGTTGATCTTGCTCATCGCTTCCTTTCTTAAGTAAGACCCATCTAAAGCAAAACCCCTCAGTTTTATCTGAGGGGTGCGAACTAACTTTTTCTAGTTAGCGCGCACGCTCAATAATCACCACGACCACTGATGTGATCACGATTTGTGAGATAAGTGAGCTTTTCTTCATAGCGGTAGTTTCGCAGGTGGTGTGAGGGGTAGTCAACTCCTGAGATAGCGATCTCAGTATTTGAGCCTACTTAGATAACGAAAAAGTGTTAATCGCAGACCGCACCTTTTGCGGCACTGCCTACCAATTTTGAATACTTCGCCAATACTCCACGACGGTACTTGTGAGACAGTGGTTTAAAACTTTTTCGGCGCTCAGCCATTTCTTTCTCATCGACAAGTAAATCTAGTTTTCGATTTTTAACATCAATTCTTACACGATCACCATTTTTAACAAATGCAATCGGGCCACCATCAACTGCTTCAGGAGAAACATGGCCAACACAAAGGCCAGTGGTTCCACCAGAAAATCTTCCATCAGTTAATAGCAATACAGATTTTCCAAGACCTGCACCTTTTATAGCGCCAGTGATCATTAACATTTCTCGCATACCAGGTCCACCCTTTGGACCTTCGTATCTAATAACAACAACATCACCTGCAACAATTGAACCATTCTCTAAAGCATCCATTGCTGCTTGTTCTCTTTCAAATACCTTTGCTGGTCCTTCAAACAATTCAACTTCAATTCCTGCAGTTTTGCAGACAGCACCTTCTGGCGTTAATGAACCATTTAGAATTGTAATTCCACCACCAAGTGACATTGGATTCTTAACAGCTTTTAGAATCTCACCATCTGGATCTGGTGGCTTAATGTCTTTTAAGTTTTCAGCCATAGTTTTGCCGGTAACTGTTAAGCAATCACCGTGGAGTAAACCTGCATCTAACAAAGCGCGAAGAATTACTGGAATTCCGCCAACTTTGTCCACATCAGTCATTACATATTTTCCAAATGGTTTTAAATCACCAAGCAATGGAACTTTTGCGCCCACTCTTTGGAAATCTTCCAGAGTTAAATCAACCTCAGCTTCATGGGCAATCGCAAGTAGGTGAAGCACTGCATTAGTTGATCCACCAAGTGCCATCACAACTGTAATTGCATTTTCAAAAGCTTTCTTGGTCAAAATCTGACGTGTAGTTATTCCCAGGCGAATCAATTCAACAACTGCCGCGCCTGATTTAACTGCATAATCATCACGTCTTCTATCAATTGA
>CALPKA020000018.1 GCA_943324025.2 Bifidobacterium breve
AGGTGTCGATATTAGAGACATCTTTTAAGGTGTGGGCAACAAACTCAACATTATTGAAAGCATTACGAGATCTTTGGTAGCTAACCTCATCTAGCGCTGATCCATCAACATAATCAAATACAACCTTGGGCACACGCTTCTTTGCAATCTTTGCTAGCTCTGCAATTGTTAAAGCTGAAGCAATTTTTGTTTTATTCCGCCTAAGTGAAGGTAGTTTCCATTCAATTAATGAGACAAGGTATTTAAAATCTGGAAAGTGTCGCTTTGCTTTTATCATTTTGCTACTTATGCATAACGAGCGTGGAGTGCACCATCGACCATTAGGTCAGCTCCAGTAACAAAGGATGCATCCTTTGAAAGCACAAACAAAACCACATTCGCAATCTCCTCAGGAGATCCAAATCTGCCATTTGGTGATACAGATAATGCGTGTGCTTTTTCATCTGGGAAAGCTTCCATATAGCTTTTTAGTAAAGGTGTTGCAGTAGTTCCAGGCGAAACAGAGTTGATTCTAATTCCGTATTTACCTTCATCTAGCGCCAAGTTTCTACTCAAACCAACTATGCCGTGCTTTGCAGCAGAGTAAGGGAAGAAATTTGGACGAGATAGGCGGCCATGAATTGATGAGATGTTAACAATTGATCCGTATTTAGCTGCCCTCATACTAGGTAAACATAATTTAGCTAAATACCAACTTGATTTTAGATCTAAAGCAAAAAAATCATTCCACTCAGTATCTGCATACTCAACCGCATCTGCATATGAGTTTCTGCCTGCGTTTGAGACCGCAATTGTTACTGGACCAAATTTGCTAACTAAGCTATCAAATCCAACCTTAAAGGTTTCAAACTTAGAGACATCTGCCTTTTGAAATTGAACCTGGTGTCCTTCTTTGGTTAATTTCTCAACCAGGGCATTTGATTTAACCTCATCAATATCAACAAAGGAAACCTTTGCACCCTCTTTAACTGCGCCAAGGACGATCGCCTCACCAATTCCTGCAGCACCACCTGTAATAAATAAATGTTCACCCTTTAATATCATGCTGACCTCGCACTTAGTCCGCCATCAACAGACCAATCAGAACCACTTACATATGTTGCTTTGTCAGATAATAAGAAAGTAACAACCTTGGCAATTTCACTTGGCTTACCCATTCGCCCAAGTGGTTGAACTAGGTTTGCCTCATCTGCAGCATTTTTTTCATTGCCAATCCAATTGTTAATTCCATCGGTGACAACATATCCAGCAGAAACTGCATTTACGCGGATCTCATACTTTCCTTCATCTAAGGCTAAGTTTCTAGTTAAACCCAGTACAGCAGTTTTGGCAGCTCCATATGGAAAAAATCCTGGCAATGTGGCGCGGCCATGAATTGAACAGATATTTACAATTGATCCGCTCTTCACCTTACGCATTGCAGGCAGTGCTAATTTGGCGGTTAACCAGACAGGCTTCATATCAACTGCAAAAAACTCATCCCACTCTTTATCACTCATAAGAACAGGATCAGAGTGAATTGCCATTCCTGCGTTGTTCACAACTCCTGTTACATCACCAAATTTACTTACCGCCTTAGCAAAGGCATTTGATAATTGATCAAAATCTGCAACATTTGCCTCAACAAATAAAACATTAAGACCTGCAGCTGATAATTCATTTGCTAACTTCTCACCAGCTGCTTTATTGATATCGATAAAACTTACGCTTGCACCCTCTGCGCTTGCATCTCTAACAATGGCCTGCCCGATACCGGCAGCCCCGCCAGTTACAAAAATATGCTTGCCAGATAACTTCATAATCAAAAATTACCTTACAGCCTGATTTATTGCACTTCGAAAAGCATTTACATTCTTTTCAACTAAGCCAATACCCTCTTTTGTGATTGGCCCACCTAGGCCGACCATGTCAGCACCTGCCTCAAACCACTTTGGAATTGATTCCAATGTTAGGCCACCTGTTGGGCACCAAAGATTATTTGGAAATGGGTCCCGCAAACTCTTTAGATAAGAAGGACCAAAGCTTGAGGCTGGGAATAATTTCAAAATATCAGCACCACTATCTAATGCAATTCCAACCTCACTAGGAGTCAATACACCTGGCATAGAGACTAACTTTAAGCGTTTAGTTGCACCGATTACATCCTCATTTGTGTCAGGTGAGACGATAAAGCTTGCGCCAACCTCTGCAACCTTTTTAACATCTTTAACTGTTCTTACTGTGCCAGCACCAACTAATAACCCTTTGTTCTTAACTAATTTTTTAATTATCTTTAATGCACCCGGTGTAGTTAAGGTAATTTCAATAACCTTTACCCCAGCATCAACGAGGGCTTGGGCTAGCGCATCACCTTCTTCTTGGGAGTTTGACCTAACTAAAGTCATCATTTTTTCAGATATCAACTTCTCTTTAGTCTTCATGATCTCCCCCTAATACTTTGCGCAATATCTTTATCAATCACACCTGATACCCCTGTTGGAATTCCGGTCCAGTCCCCAAACATACTTGCAACTAGCGCACCACAGATACTTCCCTGCTCAAGTGCTTGGTTTGGCTGCATTCCGCTTAACAATCCTGCAATTGTGCCGCCGGTAAAAGCATCACCAGAGCCCACTGGATCAACTGTTACTACCTTTGGTGGTGTTAACTCTTGGTACTGACCATCAATACTAAATCTCATTACTTGATCACCCTTAGTCATCACTGCAATTTTGCATCCCAAATCATTTGCTTGGACCAAAACTTTTTTTGCCTCCGTTGATCCAAATACAACCTGGTACTCATCCTCGCCACCAATTAACAACTCAACATTTTTCGCAAGTGGTGAGAGCACCTTTCGTGCCTCATCCTCACTCCATAATTTTCTTCTTAGATTCAAATCAAAACTTGATTTAATCCCCAATGAAGCAGCTTTCTCAAGTACATGCTTTACAGCAGCTGCACCCGTTTGAGAGATTGCGCAGGTAATTCCAGTTGTATGAACCCACCTTGCCCCTGAGATATATGAATCTAAAATATCTGCTGGCTCAATAGTTGATGCAGCAGAGCCTTTACGAAGGTAGCTAATTTCAACTGGTGCACTCTGTCCTGGGTTTCGAACCATTGCTGCGCTAAATTGCGGAACTCTCTTAATTAGTGAGACATCTACACCCTCATCTTCAATATCTTTAATCATTGCAGAGCCAAGTTGGTCTGTGCCCATTCTTGTGAAGTATTGAGATTTCAAACCTAATCTAGAAACTGCAACTGAAACATTTACCTCAGCCCCAGCAGTTACTCTTCGATAATCTTTAGCGGTAAGAACAGACTCGGTATCTGCAGTAATAAATACCGAAAGCGCCTCACCAAAAGTGAAAAGATCAGTGCTCAATTAAGCACCAAACATATTAGTTTTTTTACCGACCACCCCAGGCTCGGCAATAAAAGTAAATCCAGTTTGTGGGTAATTAACAAGATCTGGCAGGTCTCCTAAATTTCCAACCGCTGAGGTAATAATTAATTTATCTAGCTTCTCACCAGCAAAGCAGCAGGATGTAATATTTTGAACCGGCAACTTAATCTCGGCAATTTGTTTTCCAGTATTTCCATCAAATCCGCGCACACAAGATCCAGCCCAAAATGCCACCCACAAATTATCTTGGGCATCTGAACACATTCCATCTGGATAGCCCATACCATCTTCAATCTTTATAAACTTTCGTCGATTTGATATCTCGCCCTTGTTGTAATCAAAGAGATCAACACTCATCGCTAAGGTGTCGATATAAAACATCTTTGTTAGGTCAACCGACCAATCCATACCGTTAGATATTCCAACCTCACCAAACAAACGATCTAGCTTCTTACCATCAGCGCTTAAGCGATAAAAAGATCCCTCATTGCTTTGATTGGCGTATGCCATTGTGCCAAGAAATAGATTTCCATCTGGTGAAACTTTGGCGTCATTCCAACGCAAAACATTTTTCTCTTTGTATCCATCTGCCATCTGGCGGGTTGGAAGTAAGTGAAGCGTGCCATCAAGATCTCGTAATACTGGACCATTTGCGGTTCCTAAAATATCTCCGCCCGCGCGTCTTGGAATTTGAAAACCAACATCTTCGGCAGTTTTATACTCACCAATCTTGCCTGTAATTAAATTCTTAGATCGAACAACTCGTCCATAAATATCTACCCAAGCAACATCATTATTTCCAGCACCTGATGAGGTTGGCCCCTCACCTAGTTGATTAAGCCTTGAATCAAAAACTTCGACAGTTATCGCCATCTTGATCCCTTCAGCTAGCTTGGTCTGATCTGGTATTTATCTATCTCTCTAGCAGGTGCTAACAATAACACCGCCACCGGAGATAAAGCAGGCCCGCTTATTTCGGTAAAAATGAGTTATGTAATTAACTGCCAATGGTAATTACGTTATTAAGCGGTTTTCCCTCCGCCAATAATTTCAACTGAGATTCGATTAAGGCTTTGGCCCGTTTTTCAAAAGCATTGGAGTTTCCACCAACATGTGGTGAAATTAAAACTCCCTTTGCTCTCCACAATGGATGATCCTTTGGCAATGGTTCAGGATCTGTTACATCTAAAGCTGCGGTAATTCTTCCGGAGTTAAGCTCTTTGATAAGTGCTTCGGTATCAACAACTGGTCCACGAGCCATATTTACTAATAAAGAATCATCCTTCATTAGCGCAAGTCTTCTGGCATCAAAAAGATGTCTACTCTCTTTAGTTAATGGCAAAATTAAAATCACTACATCAAGAGTTGGTAGATGTGAATCAAGTTGAGTAATTGGATATGTGTTATCTCGTCCACTTTGCGTAAAGGGCACAATTTCAACGGTAAAACCTGAAAGCATTTTAGCGATTGTGCTGCCAATTGAGCCATAACCAACAATTCCGATTTTGCAATCATTTATTGATTTATGGTTTCGATTTACCCATTCACCTTGATCTTGATTTCTAACAAACTCAACAAAGCCGCGCAATGATGCGATAGTTAAACCAACTGCTAACTCAGCGGTTGAATCATTATGGATTCCTCTTCCATTACACAATGTAATTCCAGGGCGTAGGTAATCAAGAGCATCGTCGTAGCCAGCATTTGGAACCTGTAAGACCTGTAACTTAGGCATTTTCTTACTCAACTCAAGTGCTGGGTATCCGCCCATATATGTTGGAACATAAAATGTAACCTCTGATAAATCACCAGTCTCAGCTGGTGTATTTATCGGTGATAGTTTTTTAAAATTATCTGGCACATTTAAATCATCCCATTGAGTCCAGACCACATGTTCGGACATTATTTCATCCGTTCATTTATATCTTCAGGAGTCAAACTAACCTTATTTATCAATGTGCCAATTTGATCAACTATAATCGTTACCTCATCTCCTGCCACTAATGAAATATCAAGTGGTGGAACAATTCCAGTTCCAGTTGAAAGGATCACACCCACTGGAAAATGTTGGCACTTAAATAAGTATTCAATCAAATCATCAAATGATCTATTTAAAGATTTAAGTGAGGTCTCAGCCTGCCAAACAATTGAGCCGCCTCTTTCAATCTTTGCATAAATATCTAACGCATTGTGGTCAATAATCTCCCAGATGGGACGAATCATTGGGCCGAGTGCATTGGAGCCAAAGTAAATTTTTGCCTGTGAAAGATAAAGTGGATTCTCACCTTCGATATTACGTGAGGTCATATCATTACAAATACTCATTCCAATTAACTCGCCAAATTTATTTATAACAATTGCCACCTCTGGCTCAGGTACTGAGGTAAGTGCATCCTCTCTAATTCCAACCAAGCCAAGATGGCCAACAGTTCTGCGAGCGGTAGCTTTGAAAAACAGTTCAGGGCGATCTGCTTCGTAAACTAATTGGTAAACATCTGGAATTCCGCTCTCCTCTTTACGAGCATCTCGAGAGCGTTGGTAGGTAACTCCGGCTCCCCACACTTCAGTATCTGCGGCGACTGGTGCAACTAATTTACCTGTGACCTCTTTACTGCCTGCAGCATCAAAAGCTTTTCGAAACTCAGAGAGCCTAAGTGTTAGAGCATCAGATAATGAATCAATTTTTTCAATCTCAAAGTACTTGCCATTAATCTCTTTGACCAACTTGTATGGCTGATTTGCAGTTTGAATTACCGCTAAATGACTCATGCGTAAAGAGTGATTTCTAAGGCAGAGACAATTTGCCTAATTTTTATTATTAATTCGCCATTAAGGACCATATTCACAATAGTATAGGAGCGTGTTGGAATAGTGAATACTGTTCGCCTATTGAGATAGCAGATCGGATTTGAGTTATGAGTAAAGAGTTCACCTCCCTTACGGCCATTGTCACTGGCGCAGGCTCTGGAATTGGACTTGAGGTTGCAAAAGCCTTAGCTGAAAAAGGTGCAACTGTTTATGGCTTTGATTTAAATCAAGGACAAATGAGCCCTCATGCAAAATTTATTAAGTGCGATATCGGAGATGCTCAATCTGTGGTCTCTGCATTTGAAGAGTTTAAGAAATCAAGTTCAACCTTAGATATTTTGATCAATAACGCTGGAATTGGATCTTTAACAACTGTTGAACATGAAAGTGATGAAGTATGGCAGCGAGTATTAAACATAAATGTGATCGGCACTGCCAGAGTTTCTAAATTAGCAATACCACTACTTCGAAACTCAAAACATGCAGCCATTGTTAATACCGCATCAATAGCAGCAACCGATGGACTTCCAAATCGTGCTGCATATAGTGCATCAAAGGGCGCGGTCCTTACCTTAACTCTTGCAATGGCAACAGATCACCTGCCTGATGGCATTAGAGTAAATGCTGTAAATCCTGCAACAACAGATACACCTTGGATTAAAAAACTTCTTGATTTATCAGATGATGCAAACGCTGCCAGAGTAGCTCTCGAGGCCAGACAGCCAATGGGTAAATTAATTTCACCTGCTGAAATTGCAAATGCCATACTCTTCTTGGCAAGTCCACTTCAAACCTCCATTACCGGCACTACCCTTAGCATTGATGGCGGCATGCACTCACTAAGGATTGCAAAAAAATGAACCCAATAAATAATTACCGTTTTGGCTCCTATGCAATATTGGCTATGGGATTAATAAATCTTCGATATCAAACTGGAAGTGACCAAAATTTTGCCAAGAGCTCAGTTTTAATAATTCTTGGTGTAATTGGCTTTCTTGCCACTCTAATCCCTGCCGGTAAGAAAGTACTTTTGAACAAAGCAAGCAAAGTGATAGCTGTTGCATTGTTAATTGGCGCAATCGCATATGGGTTTTTAATCTAATTTGATGGAGTTAGATCAAATAAAATCTAGGTGGAATGAGGTCCTAGATCTTTTGCTAGAAAAGGATCGAATTACCTGGCTTGCTTTTTTTGATGCCAGATTGGTTTCCTATCAAAACAATGAGTTAATCTTAGATTTTGCTGATAGTCAGAAGTTTGCAAACTCACATGATTTTAAGCAAACTCGTAATCCATCCCACACTCAAGCTTTAAATGAAGCGATTAAAACGGTTTTCGGCATTTCACCCACAATAATAGAGAGGTGAAAAAGTTATATCTGCTGATTGCGTTAACAGTATTTAGTACTGCACTGACTCCGGCTGCAAATGGGGCAACTAGCAAAACATCATTAACTTTTCATGTAGAGAGCACACCAAATGCTGGCGAATCCTTAGTAACTTTTTATGGTCAAATAAAGCCAGCAGCAAAGGGCAAGATAAGTATTCAAAGTTTTGATGGTATTACTTGGAAAGATACGCCGCTTAAAGTAACTGCCAGCTCATCTGGTGCTTGGAAGATTACAACTGTTGCAACTGCGGTTAAGGCTGAGGGGCAGTATCGAGCCCATGTTCTAGTGGGTAAGAAAAAAACTATTTCAAAAGCTGCCAACTTTAAAGTTGATAACTCAAAGACCTTTCTAACTACCGATGCTCTTTTTATTACCGATAAAACTAGTAAGTTAACTGGTGGTCGAATTCAAGGCTCGGATGTAAGTAGATGGCAGCATCCAAATGATCAACCAATTGATTTTAAGAAAATGTTTGATGCCGGAATGCGCTTTGTGTTAATCAAAGGCTCAGATGCGCAAGAAAAAGCTGATATTGAAACTATGAAGTGGTTAGTTGGCGATCGAAATGCAGCCCAGGCAGCAGGTCTATATACCGGTATGTATCACTTTGCATATCTACCAAATAGCACAGATGAGGCTTATG
>CALPKA020000019.1 GCA_943324025.2 Bifidobacterium breve
GGACCTGAAGTTATGTGGCTAAAGCAATTGCATGAATGGCAACAGGAAAGTGAGGATGTTGGTGATTTTCTCGAAACATTGCGATATGACCTGCGCACTCCTGAAGTTTTTGTGTTTACACCCAAAGGCAGTGTGATTGCGCTTCCATCTGGATCTACACCAGTTGATTTTGCTTATGCTGTTCACACCGAGGTAGGAAACAAATGCGTTGGCGCTAAGGTCAATGGAAAACTTGTTCCCCTTGAGTCTCATCTTGTAAATGGCGATGTTGTTGATATCGTAATTAATAAAGGTCTTAATGCCGCCCCAAGCCATGATTGGTTGAATTTCGTTACATCCTCACGGGCAAGATCAAAAATCAAAGCTTGGTTTTCAAAAGAACGTAAAGAAGAGGCAATCGAAGCAGGGCAAGAATCAATTGCTCGCCAAATGCGTAAAGCAGGATTGCCTATTCAGAAAATTTTAGGGGGTCATGCATTACTTGAACTGGCTCATGATTTGCGATTTGAAGATATTGAATCTCTATATGAAGCAGTAGGCAACGGACATATTTCTGCACATTCAGTTATTGAAAAGTTGATGGTGCTACTTGGCACAGGGGAGAGTCATCCAGAAAATGACCTAACTTCGCTAATCGCACCTGTAAAGAGAAGTCGAAAGAGCGTTACTGGCATTGATGTTGAAGGCGCAGATGATGTTTTAGTTAAATTAGCCCGTTGTTGCGCTCCGGTTCCTGGAGATGAAATTACTGGATTTATAACTAGAGGAAGTGGAGTTTCCGTTCACCGAATGGACTGCATAAATATCCTCGATTTGAAGGCTCATCAAGGCGACAGAATGGTGGGAGTGAAATGGAATCTTTCTGCAAAGAGTACTTTCCTGGTTAATATCCAAGTTGAGGCACTAGATAGAGCAAGATTGTTATCTGATGTAACAAAAGCTTTGTCAGATCAACACGTGAATATTTTAAGTGCCTCGGTTGTGACCAATAAGGATCAAACAGCTATATCCAAATTTACTTTTGAAATGGCAGATGCCTCTCACTTAGATGCAGTACTGGCATCCGTACGTGCAATTGAAGGTGTTTACGATGTTGATCGGGTATTCAATAACTAACTACTGAATTCAGTTAACCCTTTTTGAGCCTGCTCTAACCAAACTCTTCGAGCTGCAGCAGCTTCACGAGCCACCATTGCTTTAGCAGTTTGTCCTGCTGCTTCAGCTTTTGCAGCTTGTTTTTCATAATTATCAATCGCTTCAGCTAATCCCTGAACAACCTTATTAGCTTGTGCGATTGCAGTTGGATCTGATTTTCTCTGGAAACTCTGCTCAAGTTCAATAATTTCACTCTCGATTTTTTCGATTTTTGAATCAAATACTGAACGTTTCTTGCGGTCAGTCATTCCGATTTTCTGCCATTTAAACATTAAATCATTGAAGTTCTTTCTGGCTGATTTAAAATCAGATATAGGCAGTAAGGATTCAAACTCACTTATCATCGCTTCACGCTTAGCCAAGTTTTCAGCCATCGAACCTTTTCGCTTATCCATATCTGCATTTTTAGCTGCAAAAAAAGTGTCCTGTGCTGCTTTGAAACGGCTCCATAAAGCTGTATCGGTAGATTTTTTACCTCGACCGGAAGCCTTCCACTGATCCATCAAAGATTTAAATTGCTTTGCGGTGTTTAGCCACTCTTTCGAATTAGCTAGTGATTCAGCTTCCTTAACAATAGTTTCTTTAGTTGAGGCTACCTTTTTCTGTTCGCTATCTAAATTAGCGAAATGGGTACGGCGTCGCTTATCAAATTTATTTCTAGAGGATGAGAATCTCTTCCATAAAGCTGCATCTACTTTTTTATCTAAACGAGGTGCTTTTTTCCATTCATCCAACAAAACCTTAAGCCTTGCGGTTGTGACCTTCCAAGCCACTGACTCAACCAAAGATTCGGCTTCGGCAACAATTTTCTCTTTAATTGCAGCAGCCTCGACTTTACGAGCCTCACGCTCTGCATTTTGGGCAGCTTTCTTTGCTTGATAAGCCCCCTCATGCTCAGTAATCAGTGCAGGAATTTTTTCTAATGAAGCGGCAAGGTTTGCTAAGTCTCCAACACCATTAAGCCCTGAGATCTGAGTGCGTAATTTATTAACGGCTTCGTGCGCATCACTTGGCACCATCGCCCCTGATCTAATTCGGGCTGCTAAAAGTGCAACTTCAGATGCTGCCATTTCAAATTTTTTTACAAAGTAAGCCAAAGCTTCTTCAGATGTTTTGCCTGGGTAAGAGCCGACTGCTCGATCACCTTCGGGGGTTATTACGTAAACTGTTCCATCTTCGCCAACTCGACCAAATTTAGCGGGATCTCCAATAAGTGCTGATGCTGCCCCAGTGTTCGAAAGGTTTGGTGTTGCTAAGTTATCCATCGTCGTTGACCTTTCGTTGCGCGATCTCTGCAAAGCAGATCTCGGTATGTGGGGGCGTAGTAATCAGTTGGCTATTTAAGCCTTTGATTACTGGGTTTGGAGCTGGCTAAAAGATAGCCTAAGCACCATCTTTTAGGGAAATTTGAACACAAAAAACTGTGGAGAGCGGGGTAGGCGATGCTGATCGACCGGGTAGTCGCCCCTTATTTTGAAACCAACTGCTGGATTCTTGCCGCAGATGAATCAGAAGAATGCATAATTGTTGACCCGGGAATGGCCAAGCCAAACTTAGTTGATCAGATCGTTAGCAAAGTTAAAGAACATAATTTAAAGCCAGTGGCTGTACTAGTCACTCATGGACATTTAGATCATACTTTTTCAGTACTTCCACTTACTAAATCAATTCCGATGCGAACATTTATTACCGGTAATGATCGTTTTTTGCTTTCTAACCCACTTGGCGCATTAGATTCCGGAGGAGTTAGCGAACAATTCTTAAATGCTTTTGGTAGTGAAAACTTTTATGAACCATCAGATGTGGTTGAGGTGGAGGATTTTTCGACATTTGAATTAGCCGGTTTAGAGCTGACCTCCATCTTTGCCCCTGGTCACACCAAAGGTTCTGTGATCTTTACAGTTGATGATCAGCATTTGATTTCGGGAGATGTTTTGTTCGCTGGCAGTATCGGCAGAACAGATATGCCAACAGGATCGGCACTTGATATGCGAAAAACCTTGCGCGAACGAATATTAACCCTGCCAGATGGGCTAAATGTCCTGCCTGGGCATGGTGGGCAAACTACAATCGGCATAGAGCGTGTAAGAAATCCTTACTTGCAAAGTGATTTTCTGGACCAAGGCGGGCGGTGAAATTTTGAGTAAATTTCAAGCGCCTAAAGGAGTGAGTGAATACTTCCCGCCAAACTCAAACCAATTTGAGTATGTAAGAGATCAATTATTGAGAACAGCCCGTCTTGCAGGCTATAACCTAATTGAGTTACCAGTTTTTGAAGATACTGAAGTTTTTACCCGCGGAGTTGGTGAATCAACCGATGTAGTTAGTAAAGAGATGTATACCTTTGAAGACCGAGGTGGGCGTTCAATAACTCTAAGGCCAGAAGGAACTGCTGGCGTAATGCGTGCGGTAATAGAACATAACTTAGATAGAGGTCAATTACCCGTAAAACTTTTTTATACCGGTCCATTTTTTCGGGCCGAACGTCCGCAAGCTGGTAGATATCGACAGTTCTACCAAGTTGGAATTGAGGCAATCGGCTATACCGATCCAGAAATTGATGTAGAGGTAATTGCCGTAGCAGATTCTGCGTTTAAAGCCTTGGGATTAACCAAATACAAATTAAACATTACCTCTTTAGGAGATACAGAAAGCAGGCAAGCCCATCGCAAAGATTTAATGAAATATATCGCTGGGTTAGATTTAGATGAGGCTACATCAGCGAGGGCTCAGATCAACCCTTTGAGATTATTTGACGACAAGCGCACAGAAATCAAAGATTTAATGGCAAAAGCTCCCTTGTTACTAAATTACTTAAATAATGACAGTGTTCAACATTTTGAAGCGGTGAAAAACATTTTAAATGATATTGGGATTAATTATCAGATAAATCCTTATATGGTCCGAGGTTTGGATTATTACACTGGAACCACTTTCGAATTTGATCATGAGATGCTTGGAGCGCAATCTGGTATTGGTGGCGGAGGCCGCTATGACGGATTGATGAATTCACTAGGTGGTTCTGATGTGAGTGGAATTGGCTTTGGATTAGGTGTCGATCGAATATTGATGGCATGCCAAGCTGAAGGCTCATTACCCGATAACTTAAATCAAATTGAACTATTTATTGCACCAATATCTCATCCTGCTAAAGCTCTTGCTTTCAAATTACTAACCCAACTGCGGATAGCGGGAATTTCATGCGACATGGCATTTGGCGATAGAGCATTAAAAGGGGCCATGAAGGCAGCAGATAAAAGTGGTGCTAAATATGGACTTGTGATTGGTGATGATGAGATTAATTCCGGCATGGGACAGCTGAAATTGATGAGCAGCGGAGAAGTTATTTCTAGTAGCCTTACGCCCTCTGAATTAATCAAAAGACTTGGAAAGAATAATTAATGTTAAGAACTCATGACGCAGGAGCCTTGAACTCAACCGCGATAGGCAACAAAGTGGTTTTGGCAGGTTGGGTTGCGCGTCGCCGTGATCACGGTGGGGTTGCATTTATTGATTTAAGAGACTCAACCGGGGCAGTTCAAGTTGTAATCAACGATGAAAAAATTGCTGGAGAGTTACGCGCAGAATGGTGTGTTTTAATAAATGGAGAAGTTAAAGCAAGGCCTGCTGGAAATGAAAACAAAGAGATTCCAACTGGTGAAATCGAAGTGGTATGTAATTCTTTGGAAGTTTTAAGTGAAGCTGCAGCACTACCATTTCCGGTAGATAGTGGAGACATTGGCAATATCTCTGAGGAAGTTAGACTTAAATATCGGTACCTTGATTTACGTCGAGAAGGTCCTGCTAAGAATTTAAGACTTAGATCCAAAGTTACTTCCGCAATCAGAGATGTTATGGATGCTGAAGATTTCCTAGAGATTGAAACGCCATATCTAACTCGCTCAACTCCGGAGGGAGCGCGAGATTTCCTTGTGCCAGTCAGATTGCAGCCAGGATCTTGGTATGCCCTTCCACAATCTCCACAATTATTTAAACAGCTTCTAATGGTGGCTGGAATGGAACGTTATTATCAAATTGCCAGATGTTTTCGAGATGAGGATTTTCGCGCCGATCGCCAACCTGAATTCACCCAGCTAGATATTGAGATTTCATTTGCAGATCAAGCAGATGTTTTGAAAGTGGCTGAAAAAGTTTTGACTCAGGTATTTGATAAAGTATTGAACTACAAAATTCCAACTCCAATTCCTCATATGACATATAAAGATGCAATGACTGACTATGGTTCTGATAAACCTGATTTAAGGTTTGAAAATAAAATTAAAGATGTAACTGAATTCTTCAAGGAGACAACCTTTAGAGTTTTTCAAGCAGAGTATGTCGGGGCAGTTGTTATGCCAGGAGGTGCTAGTTCACCTCGAAGAGAGCTAGATGCTTGGCAAGATTGGGCTAAAGCAAGAGGTGCTAAAGGCCTTGCCTATATTTTGGTGGGCGATGATGGAACATTGAGCGGCCCAGTTGCAAAGAATCTCTCTGAAAAGGAAAGCACTCAGATAGCATCATTTGTTGGGGCAAAAAATGGTGATGCGATATTTTTTGCAGCCGGTAATAGATCTTCTTCACAAAACTTACTGGGTGCTGTCAGGTTAGAAATTGGTAAACGTTGTAATTTAATTGATGACAAAGCTTGGAAGTTTGTATGGATCGTAGATGCCCCAATGTTTGAGCCGGTAGATGCGGAGAATCCTGCTTCTGGTTGGACGGCAGTACACCATCCATTTACTGGTCCCAAGCCGGAGTATGCAGATAATTTTGACACTAACCCAGCGGACGCATTGGCTTATGCCTATGACATAGTTTTAAATGGAAATGAAATTGGCGGAGGATCTATTCGTATTCACAAGCGGGAGATGCAGCAAAGAGTTTTCAAAACAATCGGACTATCTCAACAAGAGGCCGAAAGTAAGTTTGGATTCCTTCTAGAAGCATTTAATTATGGACCACCTCCTCATGGCGGAATCGCCTTAGGTTTGGATCGTTTATGTGCATTGCTTGCTGGTGCTGAATCGATTCGAGAAGTGATTGCATTTCCTAAAACTGCCAGCGGCGGAGATCCTTTGACTGGCGCACCAACTCCAATTACCCCTGCACAGCGGAAAGAGTCTGGGGTCGATACTCCAGCTCCTGCCAAGTAGTTACCTGCTTTTCAGGTATTCTTCCCAACATGGGCCCAGGTGGAATAGCAACAATAATTGCAGCATCATCGCTAGCGGTGATAGCGGTGGCTATCGCCTATACGGTCATCCGTGCATCTAGATTGATTGATGAGATCACTAAAACTATTGCGATGATTAATAGCCCGCTGAAAAGCTTAAGCAATGCTGGTAAATCTATTGAAAACCTTACTAAAAAAGTTTCTGGTGCAACTGAATCATTTCTAGATGAGAACCCAATGGCTATGAAGGCCGCCGCTGCAATATTTACTGCTGCAAAGCTTAAGAAAAAGGGTAAGAAAAAAAGTAAAGCGAAAGCGTAGCCATGAATTCTGCCGATATACGTTCTCGATGGCTAAAGTATTTTGAATCAGAAAATTCTTTGGATTTACCTCATACAGTTGTTCCATCAGCCTCACTGATTGCTGATGATCCTAATTTACTTCTTGTAAATGCAGGCATGGTTCCGTTCAAGCCATACTTTTTAGGTGAGGTTAAAGCACCATATAAGCGGGCGACTTCGGTTCAAAAATGCGTTAGAACTTTAGATATTGATGAGGTAGGTAAGACCACAAGACATGCTTCCTTTTTTCAAATGTGTGGAAATTTCTCTTTTGGTGACTACTTTAAAGAGGGAGCCATATCTTTAGCTTGGGAGCTACTTACGAAATCAACTTCTGATGGTGGATATGGTTTTAGTGAGGACAAACTTTGGGTAACGGTTTATCAAGATGATGATGAAGCTGCTGATATTTGGGAGAAGCAAGTAGGAGTACCAAAGAATCGTATCCAGCGAAGAGGGATGGCAGATAATTTTTGGTCGATGGGTGTGCCAGGTCCATGCGGCCCTTGTTCTGAAATTTATTTTGATCGTGGAAGTGCATATGGCAAAGAGGGTGGACCTATCGCTGATGAGGATAGATATTTAGAAATCTGGAACTTGGTTTTCATGCAAAATATTAGAGGCGAAGGCGGAGATAAGAACGCCTTCCCAATCGTGGGTGAACTTCCAGCGAAAAATATCGATACCGGACTTGGATTGGAGCGAACCGCCGCATTGCTCCAAGGAGTTGAAAACATCTATGAGATTGATACAACTCGAATTATTCTTGATAAAGCCTCTGAACTAACTAAAGTTAAATACGGTAAAGATATCAAGAGTGATGTTTCCTTAAGAGTTGTTGCCGACCACGCACGAACTGCCATGATGTTAATTGGCGATGGTGTTACTCCCGGTAACGAGGGTCGAGGATACGTTCTAAGAAGAATGATGCGTCGAACCATAAGAAATATGCGATTACTTGGCTCACAAGATTTAATAATGTCAGAGTTGATTAAAAGTTCAATTCAAGCGATGGGGCCACAGTATCCAGAACTAGTTTCAGGTTCAGAACGAATTTTATCTATTGCCCAGTCTGAAGAGGAAAGTTTTATACAAACCCTGAAAAGTGGAACAAGTATTTTTGATATCGCAGCTGGTGATCTGAAAAAAGCACTATCAACCTCGTTATCGGCTGACACAGTTTTCAAACTGCACGATACTTATGGATTTCCATTTGATTTAACTTTGGAAATGGCGAAAGAGCAAGGCCTTGGTGTTGACGAATCTGGCTTTAGAAAACTAATGAATGAGCAGCGGGATCGGGCAAAGGCTGATGCAAAAGCCAAGAAGAGTGGTCATACCGATTTAACTGAATATCGCA
>CALPKA020000020.1 GCA_943324025.2 Bifidobacterium breve
CATTTGTACCAAGAGGTGGAAGAGAAAACTTAACTGCGCTAGCTGTTGTAAATTCTGATGCGGGCGATGAATATGGAAAGATCACAGTTTTGCAATTGCCTCGTTCTACAAATATTGCAGGCCCTTCTCAAGTTTCATCTAACTTTGAGGCCAAGCCAGAGGTTGCAACATCACTTTCATTGCTTCGCCAAGGTGGATCTGATGTGGTGCTAGGTAACTTGCTTACTCTGCCAGTTGGTAAGGGTCTGCTTTATGTTCAACCTGTTTATGTCAGAGCAACTGGCAACACAGCTGCTTATCCACTATTACAAAAAGTTTTAGTTTCATTTGGTGATCAAATTGGATTTAGCGAAACCTTGCAGGGTGCGTTGGATCAAGTATTTGGTGGTAACTCTGGAACAACTGTTTCAGATAACCAACAATCAACCTCAACACCAGGTGCTGCGGGTACAAGCCAAGCGATTAGAGCAGCAATTTCATCATTGCAATCTGCTTTTGCAGATCTTGAAGCGGCACAAAAACGTTTAGATGGCGCTGCAGAAGACAAAGCAAGAGCTCGAGTAAAAGCAGCTATTGCAGCATTAATCTCTGCGCAAAATAGATAACAAATTCATTTATTTGGGTTAAATGCCCATCTACTCTAAGATTTAATCACCGACGCGGGGTGGAGCAGCTCGGTAGCTCGCTGGGCTCATAACCCAGAGGTCGTAGGTTCAAATCCTGCCCCCGCTACCAACTTTTATTTAATACGTAAGCTATTTAGGACTACAAATAATGAAGATAGCGACATTGCCCCTGCTGCATACATCGGAGATAGGTTTCCGCTTGCAGCGATAGGAATAAAAGCAATATTGTAGAAAAAAGCCCAACCAAGATTTGATTTAATAATTCTTACACTCTTTTTTGAAATATCTAAAGCATCGATAACAGCTAATAACGATGGTCGAATCAAAGTTATATCTGCTGCTGCCATGGCAGTATCAGTACCAGATCCCATTGCAATGCTTAAATCTGACTTAGCAATTGCAGCCGCATCATTTATTCCATCGCCAATCATTAATACCTTGCCATTTTTTTGAAGATTTTCAACAAAAACCAATTTATCCTCTGGCGTAGCGGTTGCAAAAATATGATCAATCGGGATACCAACCTCAGATCCAATTGAAATAGCTGAAGTTTCACTATCACCTGTTACCAACCAAGTATTGATACCTGCCTTATGTAATTTTTCGATTGCATCTTTACTTTCAGGCTTAATCTGATCTCCAACTTCAAAAACACCATACGCCAAACCATCAACTGCTAGAACAGCAACTGAATTTGCTCGCTGGTTGGCAGATTCAACAGCTAAAACTATTTCAGGTGAGAACTGTGTGGTTGCCCGTGCAATTGACAGAGGTGAACCAATTAATACAGCTTTAGAAGCATTAGAGCTCGGTAAATTTACTCGAGCAGCAACACCAGCGCCTGCTGTGTGTTCAAAATCTGATACTTGAACTTTTGCTACGCCTTGTTTTTCAAGGGCAAACTTAATTGCATCTGCAATTGGATGTGAATCCAAACTTTCAACGGATAATGCAAACATCAAAAGATCTGAGGTTGAGATTGCCGTATTACTGTTCTTTGGTAATGGATTATTTATCAAGCTCATCTCAAGCAGCACCATTTGGCCTGAAGTAATCGTTCCAGTTTTATCAAATACTGCATCAGTAATTTTTAATGCTTTTTCAATTGCTCTAGGTGATCTGATGATAATTCCTGATTTCGCAGCCTTACCAGATGCAACCATTAAGGCAATTGGTGTAGCAAGTCCTAGTGCGCAAGGACAAGCGATCACAAGTACTGCAACCGCTGCTGTAATTGATTTAGCTATACCAAAATCGCCGACATACCAGGCGATAAAGGTTATGACCGAAAGAACTAATACAACTGGAACAAAGATGCG
Organism: Bifidobacterium breve; assembly: GCA_943324025.2. GTDB lineage: Bacteria > Actinomycetota > Actinomycetes > Nanopelagicales > Nanopelagicaceae > Nanopelagicus. The sequence continues at coordinate 1,946 of CALPKA020000020.1, forward strand.
ACTAATTCGATCAGCAAGCTGCTGCGCAGGAGCTTTTTCTGATTGTGCGGCTAAAACCATTCTGGTTATTCGAGCAAGTTCGGTATCAGATCCAATTCTCGTTGCTCTAACTAAAATATTTCCATTGTTATTGATTGAGCCGGCAAAGACTAAATCATTAATTGCAACCTCTATGGGCTTAGCTTCGCCAGTCAAAAACGCATTATTAATTGTTGTGAATCCAGATACTACCTGGCCATCTGTTGCAATTCGATCACCAGGTTTTACGACAAAAATATCTCCCACTTGAAGCTCATCAATTGGTATTACTAAATTGCCGCAATCGCGAGTAATCTCAACCTGCCCAGATGAAAGTTTGAATAACTCAGCTAATGCAGATCCTGCACTTCTTTTTGCTCGATGCTCTAGATACCGACCAAGCATTACAAAAAATATCACCGATGCTGATACTTCAGTATAAATAGATAACATATCCTGTTCTGGTTTATAGGTTGCTGCAGCGTAAACGCTCCAACCAAGTGAGATGAGTGAACCTAAAGAAACCAAGGTGTCCATTGTTGGATTGATCAAATTCTTAAGGGCGGCTCTATGGATTGGCCAGGCCATTATTAGAACAACAAATACAGACAGTGCTAAAACTAGCCAAGTAGATGCAGGAGCAACTGGATTGCTAATTTCGAAATCTATATTCGCGCCAGATAGGTTTTTATTGAAATAGTCGATGAAATTCAGCAAGTACTTATCAATAGATTTATGTAATTCATCAATCATTGAAATAAGTAAGACTGGAAGTGAAAACAGCAATGTTACAAATAGGCGAATACCTAGCCTGGTTGATTTTTCAAATGATTCTCGCTCGCCTTTGAAACTTGTTGCTTTATACCCAGCCGAATTAACAGCTGCGATTAGATCTTCCTCTGAAATATTTAGGGGAGCAATAACGTGAGCAGATTCCATTGCTAAGTTAACGGCAGCACGCACGCCAGGAATCTTGTTTAAAGCTTTTTCAATACTACCTACACATGAAGAACATGTCATTCCGGTAATAGATAGATTTACTTGCCTAGTCTTAATTTCAATCTCGTTAATGCGCTGTGTCATAGAGGACAGATTACTCTTACTTTTTCCTACCCAACCGATAAAACTCTACGCAAACTAGCTAGTCTGGCAATATGTTGATTAGTTAAAGCAGGCCAGTTATTTAGAGCACATCCTGGTTCGTTGTGAGAACAATTTTTTTGGCAATTGGCGATAGCTTCATTGAATTCAGGAAAGGCTGAAAGTACTCGAGAGGGTTGGATATGAGCAATTCCAAATGATCGAACCCCAGGTGTATCAATAATCCATCCAAAATTTTCGCCCTCAAAGGATGATGAAAGTGGAAGTGCAATAGCGCTAGAGGTTGTGTGTCGACCCCGACCTGTAACTTCATTAACATCACCGGTTGCTCGATGAGCATTTTCAATTACAGAATTCTCAGATTTACTTAGCGAACCAGCTAATAAGTTATTAACCAAAGTAGATTTACCAACTCCAGAATGTCCCATGAATACGGTGATTTTCCCAGCAAGTTCTTTTTGCAGCACAGTTAAATCAGAGCTTTTATCCGTTTTAAACACTGGGATATCTAGATCCTTATATATTTTCAAGAATTCATCACCATCTGCAAGATCTTTTTTTGTCATAACGATAATTGGCTTTATGCCTTGGTCATAAGCAACCACTAATGCTCTATCAACTAAGCCAGCCCGTGGTTCAGGATTTGCAGCGGCGATAACGATTGCCATTTGATCGATGTTTGCAACGATTACTCTTTCATCATTTGCATGATCATCAATACTTCTTGTTAGGGTGTTTTTCCTAGTCAATACTGTTACAACTCTAGCTAGTGAGCCTTCTGAACCTGATACATCTCCAACAATTGAAACTAAATCTCCAACTACAACTGATTTCTTACCCAATTCACGAGCCTTCATTGCAGTAATTATTTTGCTACCAAGTGCGGTATCAACTAGGCACTTAACGCGTCCACGATCTACCTCAATTATGGTTGCAGTTTGAGCCGCTGAATAATCTGGTCGATCTTTAGTTCTAGGTCTTGCCTTATTGCTCGATCCGAATTGGCGGGATTTATTTATACGAACATCATCCTCATCCCAATTACCTTTTGATCTAACCATCTAACATTGCCTGCCACATGCCGGGGAAATCTGACAAAGTTTTACGAGTAGTTTCGATATTTTCAACAGTAATTCCCTCAACCGCAAGCCCAATAATTGCACCTGCTGTTGCCATCCGATGATCCTCATATGACTTAAAGATTTGGCTAGATTTCATTTGGGTTGGCTTAATTAACAATTCACCAGGCCCTTCAGTTACTGATCCACCTAAGTTATTGATTTCACTTGCTAATGCGGCAAGGCGATCAGTTTCGTGTAATCGAAGATGACCTATTCCTCTTAAAGTAGAAGCAGTATTTGCAAGTGATGCAACCGCTGCAATGCTTGGAGTTAATTCACCCACATTTGATAAATCAATATCTATACCTTTAACACTTCCAGTGCCAGAAACCTTTAAGCCAGCTTTATCATGAGTAATTTTTGCTCCCATGCTGGAGAAAATACTTCGAAGTTGATCACCAGGCTGAGCTGTTTTTTCTGGCCAATCTTTAATTAGAACTGTTCCACCACAAATCATCGCAGCCGCCATAAATGGAGCCGCATTTGATAGATCTGGTTCAATGATCAAATCTTGCCCAATTAATTTGCAAGGAGATACTTTCCAAGTATTTTCACTGATTTCAACTTTCGCACCAAATAATTGCAACATCTGAATTGTCATTTCAATATGGGGTAGTGAGGGCAAGGAAGGCCCAATATTTTGGATGGTGATTCCATCCTCAGTTGCTGGCGCCAAAAGCAATAATGCTGAGACAAACTGACTTGATGCACTTGCATCAATTTTTACAGTTCCGCCCTTAACTTTGCCACTGCCATTAATGGTTAGTGGAAGTCGGTATTTGTTGCCATGCTCAATACTTATTCCTAATTGTTCTAAACCATCTATAACTGGTGCAACTGGTCGCTCATGGGATCTTTCATCACCATCAAAATGAATTAATCCTTTAGCTAAAGCTGCGATTGGCGGTAGGAATCTCATTACAGTTCCGGCATTACCAACATCAATTTGAGCAGGTCCCATTAGTGGTTGTGGAGTAATTTCATAATCAAAACCATCTTTTGTATTTATCTTTTCAATCTTGCAACCTAATTTTCTAAGCCCATCAACCATCAAATCTGTATCTCTTGAAGCTAATGGTTTGCGAATTATTGATTTAGAGCTTGCTATCGCAGCCAAAATTAGCGCTCTATTTGTTGCTGATTTTGAACCTGGAATACTTAATTCAGCGTTAATTGGCACACTTGCAGGGCTTAGCCCGCTACGAAAAGGTGCACTCCAATTAGTCATATGGGCCAGTCTACCTGCCACTTTCTTTGCTGGATTAGGGTTTATTGCTGCCTATATCGGGATCATCTGGGAATAAATCATTGCTGCCAGAGGTTTTACCTCTATGAAAGCAGTGCGCAAGCAAGTTCTGGCAACTGAAAAATTTGATGCCATTTCCAAAACCCTGTTCGAGGTAGCCTTAGCCCAAATGAGCAACGAAAATTTATTGCCTGCTGTAATTGATAGGCAGAAAGAAACTCTAGCTGAACGCAAGGCTAGGTTTGAAAGAGATGCTCTGGTCTTTACCTCCCAGTTATATGGCGCAGCACTTCGTTATACAAAAAACTCTCATGATGCTCAAGATTTAGTTCAGGACACATATGCAAAAGCCTTTACAAGTTTTCATCAATTTGAACCTGGGACAAATTTAAAAGCTTGGCTTTATAGAATTCTTACAACTACTTTTATTAATAATTATCGAAAAGACCAAAGACGTCCGCAGATCTCAGGTGGCGAAATTGAGGACTGGCAGATTGCTGATGCTTCATCTCATACAAGTGATCAAGGTAAATCAGCAGAGGATGAAGTTTTAGAAAATATCGCAGATAAAGATGTTAAGGATGCCTTAGCTGCTATGCCAGATGAGTTTCGAATGGCCGTTTACTTATCTGATGTTGAAGGGTTTTCTTACAAAGAAATTGCCGAGATTACTGGTGTTCCAACTGGCACAGTTATGTCTCGTTTACACCGAGGGCGAAAATTACTTAGAACATCTTTGGCAACATATGCAAAAGAGCGGGGCTTTGGTAAGAGTAAAGCAGGTGATGATTTATTAGTTTTGCAAATGATAATTTCATTTCTTGCGAACAAATTATTCCAAGCATTGTTCTCTATATCGATCATGAAATTTTTGATGAGCAAGAGTTAAATGCAGTTGAGGGTCATTTTGGAAGCTGCCCAGGTTGTCGAACTCAAATGGAGCAGGAACATTCAGCGTTAGAGCTAATGCGAAACTTACTGTGTACTGCACTAAATGAACCGGCACCAGATGATTTGAATAACCGCATTCATCAACAAACTGAGGATTTGTATAAAATTATGATCGAATCTACCGGTGCTCAAACACTTACAGAAATCACCTATACACAAACAACTTATACGGAATTTACCTCAGACGGCACAACTCAAATTGAAATAACTAGCGAAATCCGCAGGGAGTTCCCGCAAGAGTAATTGTTTAATCACTAATCTTGTGATTATGAAACCTGAACAAGTAATTGGCGTAGTCGGAATGTCGACTATGGCTATTCGCCCAGGTGATACTTCAGTTGCGCAAGGCGTCAATGATTTACCAGTAGTTGGTTCTAATCAAATCCTTTCCTTGATGGAAAGTGCTTGCAGTGCATCAATTATTGAGTTTCTAGATTTTGGTGAGACTACCGTGACTTTTAATTCACAGATAGAAATATTGGGCGCAGCAGGAGTTGGAAGTGAAATTCATGCAACTGCCAGGTGCCTTGGATTAGCCGAGAATATTTTAAAGTTTGAAGTAGAGGTTCATCAGAGTTCAAGGTTGATCGCGACAGGATTGATCACTAGAAAATTTGTTGAGCGGGTATCGTTTATGGCTCGGGTTGCAGCTGAAACCATGGTTGCCGAAAAAGAGAGTAATATTAGGGAAGAAAAAATCGCTAGCAGCTTAAGAATCTAAGCCACTAGCGATTTAGTTTAAAACTATTTTTTAGTTGCCCAGAATATTTCAGCAATCTCATCGATCTTGCCAATTAGCTTTTCAGCCACAGCAACATCATTACTTCCCTTACTTCCACCTGCACCAGCTAACTTTGTTGCCTCATTAAATAGAGAGTGCAATTGTGGATAGGCTTCAAAGTGGTTTGGCTTGAAATAATCTGTCCATAAAACCCATAGATGATGCTTTACAAGTTCTGAACGCTCTTCTTTAATTGAAACCGCACGAGCTTTGAAATCAGCATCTGAGCTTGCTGCATATTTTTCCATGCAAGCTTTTACTGATTGAGCCTCAATCTTTGCCTGGGCTGGATCATAAACACCACATGGTAAATCGCAGTGAGCAAATACAGTTTCTGATGGCTTGAATTTTGAAATTACAGAATTAAACATTTTTCTCCTTGGTTAATTACTACCTATTACTTAGTGGGAGAATACTCCCATGTTCGGATTAACCACGGTAGTAGTTGCTGGAAACTCTATGGCCCCTGCCTATAACCAAGGTGACTATTTGCTGGTGGCCAAATTAAGTGGCCGAGAACACAAATTTACGGTTGGAAAGGTTTACTTAGTCGCAGATCCAATCCGGCCAGGGGTTAAGTTATTAAAGCGTTTGATCAAGAGTGAAATCAATCAGGGAGTTACTAAGTTTTGGTTTGAAGGTGATAATCCAGCAAGTACTGATTCAAGAAGTTGGGGTTGGTTAGATCTTCAGCAAATTCTAGGAAAGGTAATTCTTCGCTACAAAAAAGGCGATTAGCGGGTAAAGGCCTCGGTCATTAA
>CALPKA020000021.1 GCA_943324025.2 Bifidobacterium breve
GTTGGAAGAAATGAACAAGAGCGCGGAATACGTGGCTCCTTCATTGCCCTACTTCATTCAAAGGTTTCTAGCTTTTACACACATCCAGTTGTGGCACTAGCAATATTTGATGGATCCTTATTTGCACTTTATTTCACTCCATTATTTGGAAATCTAATGCAAGGTCATAGCGGCCACTTTTTCATGACCATACATTTCTTACTTGCCGGAATTCTATTCTTCCAAGTATTAATTGGAGTTGATCCACTACCTAGGAAAATTCCACACCTTGTGAAAATAATTATTATCTTTGCAGCTATGAGTATTCATGCATTCTTCTCAATCTCAGTCATGTCTGCTTCAACATTGCTAGACAATGGTTACTTTGCATTACTGGAAAGGCCATGGGCCACAGATTTGCTTGCTGATCAAAAACTGGGTGGGTCAGTTGGTTGGGCGATGGGTGAGATTCCTATCTTGTTGGCTTTGCTTGCCGTGTTTATGCAGTGGGTTAAACATGACAAGAATGAGGCCTCACGAATAGACCGTGCGGCAGATCGAGCCGCGGCCATGGGCGAAGATGATGAATTAGCCCAATACAACCAATATTTGGCCCAGTTAAACCGTAGAGATAACCGCGAATAGAATATAGCCATGTCAATGAGTTCAGATATGGCGCCATTATTTGGCGAGGAGTATCAAGCACTTCGTGAAAGTGTCAGCGCACTGGCACAAAAAAAGATTGCACCATTTGCACATGATGTTGATGAAAACTCTAGATACCCACAAGAAGCAGCAGATGCGCTGCAAGCAGCAGGCCTTGCTGCAGCCCATGTACCAGTTGAGTTTGGTGGACAAGGTGCTGATGCTTTGGCGGCAGTAATAATTATTGAAGAGGTTGCAAGAGTATGCGGTGCATCATCATTAATTCCTGCTGTAAATAAATTAGGTTCAGTTCCGGTAATGATTGCTGGCAGTGATGATCAAAAGAAAAAGTATTTAACGCAACTTGCAGCAGGTAAAGGTTTTTCTTACTGTCTATCTGAATCTGAAGCAGGATCTGATGCAGCGGCGATGAAAACCAAAGCTGTTAAAGATGGAGATAGCTGGATAATTTCTGGAAGCAAAAAATGGATTTCTAATGCAGGCGTATCTGAGTTCTACACAGTGTTGGCCTCAACTGATGCAAGCAAAGGTTCAAAAGGAATCTCAGCCTTTATTGTTGAAAAATCAGATCCAGGTGTTTCATTTGGAGCTCATGAGAAGAAAATGGGTTTTAGAGGATCACCAACTCGTGAGGTTTACTTTGATAATGTCAAAGTAAATGATGATCGCAGATTAGGTGAAATCGGAAGTGGTTTTTCACTTGCCATGAAAACTTTAGATCACACCAGGATTACAATCGCTGCCCAAGCACTAGGAATAGCACAAGGCGCACTTGATGTTGCTAAAAAGTATGCCCACGAACGGCAGCAATTTGGAAAACCAATCTTTGATTTTCAAGCTGTTCAATTTATGTTAGCTGATATGGCAATGCAGATTGAGGCTGCTAGACAATTAACTTATGCAGCTGCAGTTAAGAGTGAACGTGGTGAAACAGATCTAACCTTTTTCTCTGCTGCAAGTAAATGCTTTGCAACAGATGTGGCAATGAAAGTTACAACCGATGCCGTCCAGGTACTAGGCGGCTACGGATACGTAAGTGATTATCCAGTAGAGCGAATGATGCGGGACGCAAAGTTAACTCAAATATATGAAGGTACTAATCAGATTCAACGAGTAGTAATGGCTCGTAATCTTGATACTTTAACTAACTAAAACCTGACGATAATCTCAGGCGTTGCCACCGCATTAACTTTTTGATCATGTGGCTCAACTGGAAGAATCTCACTGGTTAATTCACCTCGGTGTAGAAGTGCAATCTTCCATGCCTTACTTCTTGCCAAAGCTCGATCATATGAGCCGCCACCTTGACCTAATCGATTGCCGGTTCGGTCAACATGAAGAGCTGGAACAATTATCACCTCAAGTTGAGTTTGAGTATCCGCCTCACCAATTGGCTCAAGAGTTTTCCCAGATTTTTTTAAACTATCTATAGATCCATCCCATGCCACCCACTCTAAATCTTTATTCGCAAGCATTCGTGGCAGAAATAACTTTTTGCCAGAGCTAATTAATCTTTTGTTTAACTCACTGGTATCTGGCTCAACCTCATATGAAATATATGAGCCAATATTTGTAATTCCAGTTAATTCATTGGCGGAGAGAATATGCAGCCAACTTTCATTAATAAATCGATCTGCTCGCTCTTTGCGATATTGCTTACGCAATATTGATTTATTTTCTTGGGCAGCCATGCCCCTTACCTTAATTTATGGCTTGGGCAAAGTAGGGTTTAGGTATGGAAGATTTGATATCAGTGGCTGCATTTCAGGAGGAGTTACTCCAACTGAGCACCCCACTATCAGCCTTAGACCTGCCACTGCTTGATGCACATGGGGCAACTCTGGCCAGCGATATGTTGGTTGATGAGAAGGTTGTGATTAAGAATGGCCAAAAGATTGATTCAACTCAAATTGCTTTAGCCGCATCCCTCGGCTTAGACCGACTGCCATGTCGACCACACCCACGAGTTGTAATTATTAGCGCTGGGGATGATTTGGTTGAACCAGGAAGCAAACTAGCAAATGATGATGATGAGTATGAAAGTAATTCATGGTTTCTCACCACCTTTGTCCGTGAAGCAGGCGCTCATGCTTTTCGAGTACACACAATTCCAGAGACTGCCGAACAATTAAAGTTAGTTGTTGAGGATCAATTAGTTAGAGCAGATTTAATTGTAATCAGTGGTGAATCTGGGGATGAATCATTTGATCTAATTCGTTCGGTAATTTCTGAGTTAGGCGAAATTAAAGTTGTTACGCCAATGCTTGAGGAAAGTAGTAAGCATGGATTTGGATTGATTGGTCCAGATAAAACTCCAGTGCTTGCTCTCCCTGGAGATCCAATTGGTAATTACCTATCTGCCGAACTTTTTATCAGACCGATGATTTTAAAAATGTTAACTGGCAGTGGCTCACTTCGCCCAAGCCGCAAAGGCAAATTAGGTAAGGCATTATCGATTGCGGGCGGAAAATCTGCTTACCTTAGAGGTGAGGTAAATGAATCAGGTCAGGTATCAGTATTACCAAATCAAGAATCATTAACTACTTTGTCCCTAGCTAATTGCTTGATTGTGTTAGATGAGAAAACTGGAAAATTAAGCGCTGGCGATACAGTGAATCTGCTGTTAATAAGTCAGGAATAATCTTGCGTAAATTACTTGATCATGAAATTTCTTTAAGACCAATTCGTTTTAGAGATAAAGCTCAATGGGATGCTGTGCGATCAGTAAACCGTGATTGGTTATCACCTTGGGAGGCAACTAGACCAAATATTGATAACAATTCACCACTGCCTTCTTACTATGGAATGGTTATGCAATTAAACCGGGAGATCAAAGCTCTGCGATCGATTTCATTAGGTATCTGGCTTACTGAGAATAAATCTGAAGTTTTGATTGGCCAAATCACCTTAGGCGGAATAATTTTTGGTGCAATGCGCGGTGCTCATATTGGATACTGGATCGATCAACGGTATTCCAGCCGTGGATATACAACTAGAGCGGTCAAGCTACTAACCAAATTTGGCTTTGACTCTTTGAAATTACATCGGATTGAAATAAACCTTCGGCCAGAAAATGAAGCATCAAAGAAAGTAGCGATAAAGGCAGGGTATGAACTAGAAGGTGCAAGAAATAACTACCTTCATATAGCTGGAGATTGGCGAAACCACATAACTTTTGTAAAGGAAAACCCAGCAATCAAATAAAAGATAGTCATGACATACCTATCGATTTCCCCTTGAATCTAACCTTCAACATTTATTGTTGTGCTTTATGGGTTCTGGATTTATCTATTTAATCATCATTGGGATGTGGGCTGCCTACTTCCTACCCCAGTGGTTGAGTAAACATGAAGATAACTCTGGCCGGGCAATTGAGCGATATAAAAATGCGATGCAAGTTGTTGCAGAAAATAACGGAAGTATTAAGACTGAACCACGAGTCGAAGATAAAAGCAAAATATTTTTGCAAAGAAGATTGATTTTTGGATCACTATTTTCATTAAGTTTTGTCTCACTTATTTTTTCAGTAATTGGTTTCTTGGATATAACAACCTCTCTGATTCCATTAACTGCAACACTAATTTATTTAGTTAATGTTCGAAAACAGGTAGTTGCATCACAATTGAAGATAAGAAGATTAAGAGCCTTAGAGAAAATAGCTAGTACAAAAATTCCAACACCACTTTCTTCAGATTCACAGATTGAAAAAGATAACAATGAACACTGGATTCCATTCTCTGAACGAACTGAAATTACTGGCGTGATTGTGGTCCCTAAGGACCGCAAAGGTTGGCAACCAACAACCGTTCCTAAACCTGTTTACACGACAGCGGCAAAGGCTGTACCAAGCAAGAGAATTATTGATTTAACTTCAACGGGTGAGTGGAGTGCCGAGCAAGAACGTATTAAAGCTCTTTCTGGTCGAGACGATGATTTATTTGATCAATCACTTCTAACAGATGGAATAGAAGAAGATCGGGCTGTAAACGAGTAGTTAAATCCAGCTAGGAAACCACATTCGGGCAAGCCATTGTGAGTATGGAATTTCAACTCCAATTAGTATTGGCAGAAAATATAGAAAATTTATTGCGACTAAAAAGATAAAGCCGTAGATGAACTTCTTATTATCCTTAAAGTTCATGGCCCAATTAAATGTGTAAATCAAAGCCAAAATTAAAAACGGCAGAATTGATATTGCATAGAAGTAAAACATTGTTCGACTTTGGAAGAGAAACCAAGATAGGTATGTGCCAGCAATACCAGCCAAAATAAAGGCGGAAACTCGATCCCTTTTGGTTAGAAATAAACCAAAGGTTATTGCGATTGCAAATACGCCAAACCACCATAAAACTGGGGTGCCAATCGCCAATATTTCTTGTGAGCAACTTGCCGCTGCGCAATTGCCTGGATTTTCATAATAAAAAGATGTTGGCCTTCCTATCACCAACCAACTCCATGGATTAGCTGCGTATGAGTGCTTCTCGGTTAGGCCTTGATGAAAGTTAAGAATTTCCAGATGATAATTCCAAAGTGAGCTTAAGAAATTTGAGCCTGAGTTTCTCGCCCAACCTGAGCTAGTGATAATCCAGCCACTCCAACTAACTAAGTAAACAAGGCTGGGCACCAGAACAAACTGAGCTATTCGTTTGATATAGACAAAAATATTTGCATTTTTGAAATTGATTGTCAACAGTATTAAAAGTGGAACTAAAAAGAAACCACTCCATTTAGTAGCTCCAGCTAATCCAATAACAACACCACTAGCCCAGAGATTATTTGTCAGAATTAAATAGAAAGCTAATAAAATGAAAAACATAAGGAAGATATCAAGTAAGGCAACTCGCGACATTACAAGATGTAATCCATCTAATGCCATTAGAGCTGCTGCGGTATTACTTAAGAAAGATGAATTAAAAAGTCTTTGTGCAACTAGATAAATCAGTAAAACGGAGGCGGTTCCAACTAAAGCAGCAATTACCCGCCAACCAAACTCATTATTTCCAAAAAACTTAATACCAATGCCGATTAGCCATTTACCAACTGGTGGGTGAACTACAAACTCGGCATTCATCTGCTCATTTAATTCAACGCCATGTGAGATTAAGGAGTTTGCATTTTTTGCATAGTAAACCTCATCAAAAATATAACCAGATGGCGTACTTAATCTCCAAAGCCGTAAGGAAAGTGCAAAACCTATGATCAGCGAGATCGGGGCATATTGACGCAACCTGCTCTTGCTCATGAGGTCAGCCTAAGACCAGATGGAACATGAGTAGTGAAATAACCTGAGAGAATTGGCCTATGTTAATCCTGGCTTGCCTACCAATTGGCGATGTACGAGATGCTTCGGCCCATCTAATTGAGTCCATCCAAAATGCCACATATGTCGCAGCTGAGGATTCACGAAAGTTTGCCCGATTGTGCCAAGAGTTAAATATAAAACATCATGCCAAGGTAATTACTTTTTTTGAGGGTAATGAAAGTGAAAAAATAGATGAGTTAACCTCTTTATTGAAATCTCAAAAAGATGTTTTGGTAGTAACTGATGCAGGAGCCCCCGGTGTATCCGATCCCGGATATCGATTAATCAGAGCAGCGGTTGAATCTGATGTAAAAATAAAAGTACTGCCAGGTCCAAGTGCTGTTGTAACCGCACTCTTGTTATCTGGGCTGCCAACTGATCGTTTTTGTTTTGAGGGTTTTCCACCGCGCACACAAGGAGCCAGAAGTAAATGGTTTAATGATTTAGCTCAAGAGGAGCGAACAATTATTTTCTTTGAAGCACCACATAGAATTGTTGAATCCCTTAAGGATGCAGGAGATGCTTTTGGTTTAGATCGAATTGGCGCAGTTTGCCGTGAGATGAGCAAGCATTATGAAGAGGTGGTAAGAGGAGAGCTTTCGCAGTTAATTGAATGGGCAGAGTCGAAAGATATTTTAGGTGAGATCACAATTGTAATTTCAGGCTTTGATCCTGGAACTCGGGAATTTGATTCAGCGCAGTTAGTCCAAATGGTTTTAAACCAGGAGTCAGCCGGTGAAGGGCGAAAAGAGGCAATCGCTCAAGTTGCGAAGGAGACTGGTATATCCAAGCGAGTTGTATTTGATGCGATGGTGGCATACAAGAGTGGCGATAAGATCTGATCATGGCTGAAAAATCTTTCTATTTAACTACGCCCATTTACTATGTAAATGACGCACCACATATCGGCCATGCCTATACAACTGTTGCTGGAGATGTTTTAACTCGCTGGCATCGCCAACGCGGTGAATCAGTTTGGTACTTAACGGGAACTGATGAGCATGGGCAAAAGGTTTTAAACACTGCTCAATCAAATAATTCATCCCCACAGGATTGGTGTGACAAGTTAGTTGAAAACTCTTGGAAGCCTGTTTGGAAAGATTTAAATATTGCAAATGATGATTTTATTCGGACAACCGAGGCAAGACATACGCAACGAGTTCAAAACTTTTTACAGAAGCTAAAGGATGCCGGTCACATATACGCAGGTAAGTTTGAAGGCCCATATTGCATTGGTTGTGAGGAGTTTAAGCTCCCAGGAGATCTAGATGAGGGTAAGTGCAAAATTCACTCCAAGCCAGTTGATATGTTGAGTGAAGATAATTGGTTTTTCAAATTATCTGCATTCCGCCAACCGCTCCTTGATTATTACAAATCAAATCCGCAAGCGTGCCAGCCTGATAGCGCTCGCAATGAGGTAATTTCATTTTTAGAAGGTGAAGTCCGAGATCTTTCAATCTCCAGATCAACCTTTGATTGGGGAATTCCAGTTCCGTGGGATACCAAGCAAGTTATTTATGTTTGGTTTGATGCATTACTTAACTATGCAACTGCGGTTGGTTTAGGAGATGATCCAACATCACCGGGCGGAAAAAAGTTTGCAAATACATGGCCAGCTGATGTTCATTTAGTTGGAAAAGATATTTTGCGCTTTCATGCAATTATTTGGCCTGCGATGTTAATGGCAGGTGGGGTGGCAGTTCCAAAGAGAATTTTTGCTCATGGTTGGCTTTTGGTAGGTGGTGAGAAGATGTCAAAGAGTAAATTAACTGGCA
>CALPKA020000022.1 GCA_943324025.2 Bifidobacterium breve
ACCAACTTTAAAGATTCAGATAGAACGCTCTCAGCGGCTGATCTTTCAGTAAGGCTTGCACCTCTTGCCGCGGCAGCTGAGCTAGAAATCAAATAAGCTGTTGCTGGATCTAAATTCGATTCAACAACTATTTCATGGGCCAAAGCTGCCCGTTGTTGTAATAAGGCATCCAAAGTCGCCCAAGAGGTTTCAACTCTATGGTGCAATCTATCTAGCCGAGAGGCTGAAAATGACAAATACCAGGCAACTAAAACGACCAGTAATATTGCAAGAAGTGTTTGAATACTCATCGACGACTCCAAAATTTATTTTCAGAGGACAGTGTCACTCGTTGTCCACCAGCGATTGCCATTTCATAAACACTTTCAATCTGCTCTGCAACCACTTGCCAGTCATATTTCTGTGCGCTTAATCTTCCATTTTCTGAAAGCCGTTTGCGTTTATCTGAATCTCGCAGCAGGCTAACTAAAACCTTCGCCAAATCTGATGGATCTTCATTTTTAAAAAGTTCACCAGCTTCACCGTTTTCCAACACAGCTCTAAAGGCTGGAATATCACTTGCAACCACCGCTGTTCCAGCAGATAACGCTTCAGTTAAAATTATTCCAAATGATTCTCCCCCTGTATTTGGGGCAACATATATTTGAATCGACTTGAGAAAACTCTCTTTTTCTTCATTGCTTAATAGCCCAACAAATTTGATTCGGTTGCGCAATTGTGAATTTAATTTCTTCAAAAACTCCTGACTATCACCTGGTCCCGCCACGATATATTGCACATCAGGAACAAAGCGCGCCACAATCGCTAAAGAATCAATTAAAACCTGCAAACCTTTTCGCGGCTCCTCAAATCTTCCAATAAAACCCACGGTAGGGCCTTGCGAATATGCCGGGCTTACCTTTGCATTCGCAAAACGTTGACCATCAATTCCATTGGGAATAATTACTGCATCTGTCTCGAAATGATCCTTCAAGGTTGATCGAGCTAGCTCACTAACTGCAATACGCGCAGTTAATTTCTCAACAATTGGTTCAAGAATTGGTCCAATTGCATAGATTGCTTTTTTCTTTGGAGTTGAAACATGAAATGTACCGACCAATGGTCCTTCAGCAGCAGAGCATGCCAGTAACGATAGAGATGGAATTGCAGGTTCATGCAGATGAAGTAAATCAAAATCACCACTTGCAATCCATTGCTTTGCTCTAGAGCTTGCAATTGGGCCAAACAAAACTCGAGCCACTGATCCATTTACAGGAATTGAAATGGGTTTGCCAGCATTAACTACATAATCTTCATGAGAGATCGAATCATCGGTTATTGGAGTTAAAACGGATACGTAATGTCCCTCTTCAATTAAGTGGGTTGCTAAATCTCTAATGTGGGTTTGCACTCCACCGGGAGTATCCCAACCATAGGGGCAGACCATGCCAATTCTAATTTTCTTCATTGATCCAAATCCTCTGCAACATATGCCAATCAACTGGAGAGTGGGAAATTCTCTTAGCGAAATTATCTGCAATAGATTGGGTAACCGCCTGGATTTTTTCAGTTTCACTGCCAGTATTGGGCACAGGGATAGTTTGGTCAAAAAATATTTCAATTCCCGTTTCGGTATAGCTAATAAAAGCTGTGATCAGAGGCGCCTTAGTATTTATTGCCAAGATTGCAGGCCCAGCTGGCATCTTTGCAACCGCGCCAAAGAAATTAACCTCAATGCCATTTCTAGACATGTCGCGGTCTGCCACTAGAGCAATTAATTTGCCTTCATTTAAACGTTGAGTAAGAATTGGAATCGTCTTTTCTTTATGGCTAATCGCTTCGATGCCAATACTTTGGCGATATGCCAGAAACTTCTTAAATATTGCCTCTGGTTTTAATTTTTCTACCACCGCCGTAAGTGTGATTCCGGTAGAACAAAAGTAAGCAGCCGCATGATCCCAATTGCCGGCATGTGGAAGAGCCACAATACAACCTAGTTTTTGAGCAATTGGATCCCGAAGTAAGTGCTCATCATTTACTTTGGTTGTTCTTATGATTCGTTCACTACTCCATTTGTTTAATCTGAAGGTATCAAACCAATATCTTAAATATGAGCGCATTCCATTTTTAGTAAGTTCATCTAGCTGTTTATCAGAGTAACCCGATACAACCTTGGTGTAATTACTTCGAAGCCGCTTTACTCCTTTTCCATTTTTGCGATAGATCCGATCAGAAATTAGGTTAGCTAATTTGTAAGCAGTCTTCTCTGGTAACAGACCAATGATTTTCCACGCCAATAAATAGAGAATAAACATTTACTTCACCGCTTTATAAACAATCATCATTCTTTGCATCATGGTGAAAATTGAAATAACCGCCAAAACCCAAATTCCGACCGCCATGGCATAGTTAACTCCTAAACCATGCAGACCATAGCTAACCAAACCAATAATCAATCTTTCACTGCGCTCAGCAACTCCACCATTACATACGATATCTAGTGATTCAGCTCGAGCCTTTATATATGAAACCATAAATGAAGCGACAGCGGTTATTAGAAATAAAGGCACCAATGGATCATCTGATTTGATGAAATAAAGAAGTCCACCGATAAAGATTGCTGCATCACTTAATCGGTCTAAAGTTGAATCTAAGACAGCGCCCCATTTACTTACTCCCTTGCTGGAAGCTCTTGCAACTGCGCCATCAAATAAATCAAATAACACAAAGATGGCTACCCAGATAACACCGGCAAAAAACTCTCCTTTAGGGAAAAAGTAGAGTGCGCTAATTACACTTCCTAGACCGCCAATTGTTGAGATTAAATTGGCACTTACCCTTGATTTAATCAATATTTTTACGATCGGCGAAATAATCTTCGCGACAGGATCACGTAATGAACGCTGCAACATAATTCCCATCGTAGGCTTACCGATCATGGCCGACCTAATTAACGCACGGTATCTGCTGGGAATATCTCCTGAGAATGAGGGTATTTGCCAAGCCCTTGGACTGTCTGAGGCCAATATTGATGACCCACTTCTGATTACTGCAGATGTAGTGGTGGTTATCGCTAGTGCCAAAACTGGTATCGATCCAAAGATCGTTTCACTATGGCACACATTCCGAGATCTTTATGTGCCAGCAATAGTTGCAATAATTGATTTTCAAGATGGCGATGTTGATTTTGAAGATATGAGCGCCATAGTTGGAAAAATGCTTGAGCCAGTTTTAACTCCTTATTTAGTTCTACATGCCGAAAATGGTAACCCAACCGCATTGATAAATTTAGAGAACCAAATGATTACCGATTATTCGCTAGCACCATCAGTAATTAAAGATAGCGATAGTGAGCATAAAGAATTAATCTCTGAGTTTAGAAGCGAACTGCAAGAAGCATTAATCGAAGGTGGCTGGGAGCAATTTGCAGCGGGCCTGGTAATTCCGGCAATTCCACTGATCTTAAGTAATAAACTTGGTGTTAATGAGATACAAAAATTCTTAGATTTGATTCCAACCCGCGGCTAATTGATCACGGCTGTCTTGTAACAATTTGGGAAGCACCTTAGTTTTACCAATTATCGGCATAAAGTTTGCATCCCCAGCCCAACGTGGCACAACATGTTGATGAAGGTGGCCAGCAATTCCTGCCCCTGAAACAGAGCCTTGATTCATCCCAATGTTAAAGCCGGCTGCATTACTAACATGTCTTAATACTTTCATTGCCTTTGAAGTTAACTCAGAAACCTCATTTCGTTCTGAAACAGTTAGCTCTGTTAACTCTGCAACATGTCTATTGGTGCAGATTAGTAAGTGGCCTGCGTTATATGGATATAAATTCATCACTACATAAGCTTCTTTTCCACGAGCGACAATTAAGGCTTCTTGATCACTTAAGGTAGTTATTCGACAAAATGGACAAGCCTGCTGATTATCAGGCAACGGTCTATTTTCACCCTCTAGATAAGACATCCGATGAGGTGCCCATAATCTTTGCCAATCATCTGGCATTCCAACTCCACCAGAAATATTTTGATCACTCATTAAATTTGTTTTCGATCGGCTATAGCCTGTAAAACTTCCTCAATCGCTTGTTTGATTGGAATCTGATTTTTCTGCTCACCATTGCGATATCTAAATGAAACAGCGTTAACCGCCTTATCTTCATCTCCAGCAATCATCATAAATGGAATCTTTTCCAGCTGAGCATTTCTAACCTTTTTCTGCATGCGATCATCTGAAGTATCAATCTCTGCTCTAATTCCAGCCTTCTTAAATTGTTTTACAACATCAGACAAATAATCATTTATTGAATCAGCAACAGGAATCGCCCGTACTTGAACAGGGGCTAACCATGGCGGGAAAGCACCTGCATAATGCTCAGTTAGAACTCCAAAGAATCTTTCAATCGAACCAAATAATGCTCTGTGAATCATCACTGGTTGCTTACGTGAGCCATCGGAGGCGGCGTAACCCAAATCAAATCTTTGTGGGAGTTGAAAATCAACTTGAATGGTAGACATCTGCCAGGTTCTGCCAATTGCATCTCTTGCTTGAACAGAAATCTTAGGGCCATAAAAGGCGGCTCCGCCTGGATCTAAAACTAACTCCAGTTTTTGTTTTTCAGCAGCTTGCCTTAACGCCTCTGTTGCATCATGCCAATCTTTATCTTCACCTACAGATTTTTCGATATTTCGAGTTGATAATTCAAGATAGAAATCACTTAATCCATAATCTCGCAAAAGGTTTAACACGAAGGTCAACAAACTATCTAGCTCGGCTGCCATCTGCTCTTTTGTGCAGTAAATATGTGCATCGTCCTGAGTAAATCCACGAGCCCGGGTGATGCCATGAACTACGCCTGATTTTTCGTATCGATATACGGTGCCAAATTCAAAAAGTCTAAGCGGAAGATCTCGATAAGATTTTGGCGATGACTGAAAAATAAGATTGTGAAATGGGCAATTCATCGGTTTCATATAATATTTTTGACCAGGTTTTTTTATAGTTCCATCGGCATGCAACTCCTCATCCATGACCATGGGTGGGTACATACCATCGGCATACCATTGCAAGTGTCCACTGGTTTCAAATAAAGAGGCTTTTGTTAAATGAGGTGAGTAAACAAACTGATATTCCTCTTCTTCATGGCGCTTTCTAGAGTAATCCTCCATCGCCCGTCGAATAATTCCACCCTTTGGATGAAAGACTGCCAAGCCTGATCCAATTTCTTCTGGAAATGAAAATAGATCTAACTCTGCACCCAGACGACGGTGATCACGCTTTTCTGCCTCTTCAAGTAAATGTAGATATGCATCTTGTGCTTCTTGAGTTGGCCATGCCGTTCCATAAATTCTTTGTAGCATTGGATTTTTTTCAGAGCCACGCCAATAGGCGCCAGCAGCTCTCATTAACTTGAATGCCGAAATATGTTTTGTGGAAGGCAGATGAGGACCTCTACACAAGTCACTCCAAACTGGATTGCCATCTCTGCCTAAATTGTCATAAATAGTTAACTCAGCTCCGCCCACTTCAACACTTGACTCATCAGCGGTATCTCCTGCTTTTAATCCAATCAATTCACATTTATAAGGCTCAGATTTCAACTCAGCCAATGCATCTTTTTCATTTGTTACTCGCCTGCGAAATCTTTGGCCAGCTTTAACAATCTTGCGCATAGCACTTTCAAGTTTTTCTAAATCACTTGGAGTAAATGGATCTTTTGGATCAAAATCGTAATAAAACCCATCTCGAATAGGTGGTCCAATTCCTAATTTTGTTTCAGGGAAAACTTCTTGAACCGCCTGAGCTAATACGTGGGCAGTTGAATGGCGTAAAACATTTAAACCATCAGGAGATGAAATAGCAACTGATTCAACTACATCACCATCTGAGAGTTCACTCCATAGATCTTTCAATTCACCATTTATCTTACAAACCACAATTTCAGCATTATCTTGAAATAGATGGGTTGGGCGCTGGTCGGCGGCAACTTGCTGTACCTGACCATCAACTGTGATCTTGATTTGCGCTGACATGCCGCTAGGTTAGCAAAGTAGGTGGTTAGAAGGTGTAATTAACGAGTGTATTCGTACCAAATAACCAAACCAACAAGGCTTAAGAAAATTAATGCGGCCATAATCATCAATCGGTGCTTCTTTTTAATCTTTGCTGCATTTGCTGCCCGATTAGCCACACCCCGCGCAGATGTTAAAACCCTTGCGGCCCATGCAAACTCTGAGGCCAAAATACCTAGCCCAGTAAAAATGATTAACCATCCAGGCCCTGGTGCTACCAGTGCAACCACACCAAATAATGTAACCAATCCGCCCACAAAACCTACGAGGACTCGTTTGATTAATGGATTCATAGCTCTATCTTACTCAATATAAATTGATTGAAATCACCAATTAATTTGAGCCCAATCTCCTTTGGTTCAAACAACTTATCTTCAACCTTGCTCACATGCTTAATCAATCTAACTGATGAGCATAGGTACACACCATCTGAATTCATCAAATCATCCCAAGTGAAAAGCGCTTCGGCTATATCAAAGTGCTGGATCAAGAGCTGCCTTGTAATTCCTGGAAGACAACCTGAATCTAAAGATGGGGTTAGAAATTTTCCTTGCTGCAAAATCAAAATGTTGGCATATCCAGTTTCTACAACCTTTTGATTTTGATTTAGAAATACCCCATCGGTGTAACCACGGCCTTTGGCCCGCCTGACCGCTAATTCAGATTGTCCATAAGAAATGGATTTAATTCCAGTAAGTATTCCGTTGGAAATAACCGGTTCATTAATCTTTATCAGGCTTACTGGAAGATTATCTTCTGGCTCGCTTTGGGCTGAAACTACCCAATTTCCATCAGATAATACGGTGATTCGAATTCGAGATTTTCCGTTTAGATCTGAAATTAGTTTATTGATGCTGACTTCCAAATCAATTTTGGCAGGAATACTTATTTCCAAAGCGGTGGCACCACTTGCCAATCTTTCGTAATGTTTTTGCCATGCAATGATTTTTTGATCAATAGCAAGTATGGTTTCAAACAATCCATCACCTCGTAATAGGGCATTTGAAAATGGCAAAGTTGCTACGTCATTTGCGATCTGACCATTTACTATCAATCTGATCATATTTTCCCCGAAGCAATTGATATCAAGCGATTTGCCTTCAATTCTGTTTCATCCCATTCACTTTTTGCATCACTTGCCCAGGTTATTCCAGCGCCTGTTCCAAAATGTATTTTGCCATCATTTACAGACCAAAACACTCTAATTGCAACTGATAAAACCGCTTGATCGCCTTCAACCCAACCGATCACTCCACAGTAAGGTCCTCGTGGAATCTTCTCCAACCTAGCTATGGTTTTTAATGCAGAGGATTTTGGTGCACCACTAATTGATCCAGCTGGAAGTAGCGCACTAGCTATTTCATCCCAGCCAATCGAAGTGCGCAATCTGCCTGTCACATCAGAGACAAGGTGAAACAATCCTGGATGAGCCTGGGTTGCTAGAAGTCTGGGAACATCAAC
>CALPKA020000023.1 GCA_943324025.2 Bifidobacterium breve
AGCGGTGATGTAGGTTGAAATTCTTGGTGTGGTGGTAAAACTCCACTTTGCTTTCTTATCATCTAAGGCAATCTTTTCTTTAACTGGATTATTTGAGATTACCTGCCAATGATCGGGTGCGGTAACAGTTAATGTGAAGGTGGCCTTTAAATCTGGTTGATCAAAACATGGATACATCTTTCTGATAAAAGCTGTTTCACCTTGTGAGTAGAGGTAAACCTCATTATCAACTGGATCTACTGATCGTTGTAATCCCTCACCAGTTTTTGAGTAGGCACCATTCATATGAATGATCAACTCATTTTCACTTGCTAAGTTATTTATAAAGATGCTCTCGCCATCATAATTTGAAGCTTCAACTGCTGCACCATTTAGGGTTGCCGAAATTACACTCTCACCAACAGCATCTATAAATGTAGAAAAGCCGGGAGTATTGCAACTGAATTTAATCTTGGTGATTGAGGTAAAAATGCTCTCACCTTGGGTTAGATCAAGGCTTACTTCATAACTATCAATGGCAAGGTGGGCAGCGCGCTCAGCCGCTTCGGCTCTAGTTGAGTTTAAACCTGGCACATCATCTCCCTAAAGGTAAGCAATAATTGGCTAGTTAATATTGTTGAAGTCTGTATCCAAGCAGAGATTGCAGGTTAAGCCAAGATGGAGCGAGCCTCAAATCGAAGTTACTCACTTCGTGGCAATCGAATGACCCGTGCCCAAACTTTGGCGATGGCTCAAAGCTGGGATCTGTATGCAATTGAGATTAAATCAGAGTTGATTTTAAATCAGATATTTCCAGAAAAAACTAAAGTGATTATGGAGATTGGCTCTGGCATGGGGGAGGCAACCGCCCAAATTGCAAAAGCAAACCCTGAGGTTGGATATGTTGCAGTTGAGATGCACTCACCTGGATTAGCGGCACTTTTGATTTTAATAAATCAGTTGGAGTTAGAAAACATTAAATTAATTAGAGAAGATGCCACATACTTATTGGCCAATCACATTCCTGATAACTCACTTGATGGTATTCACTTATTGTTTCCAGATCCATGGCCAAAAAATCGTCAACATAAAAGACGGATGGTGCAGAGTGAGTTTATTGAGATGGTGGGTAGGAAATTAAAGCCGGGCGGCTTCATCCACATTGCAACTGATTGGCAGCCATATGCTGATTGGATAAAGGTTAGATTTGATAAGTCAGAGAGTTTTTCAGGTGGTGTTGTAGATAGGCCTAGCTGGCGAGTACTTTCAAAATTTGAAGGTCAAGGGCTTCGAAAAGGACATCAGGTAACAGATTTTAAATATATTAAAAATTAAATCTTGCCATTTTCTTCAAACTTTGCAATCTGAGAAATTCTTCTTACATGCCGCTCATCATTAGTAAATTTTGTAGCTAGGAAGGTATCGACTAGTTGCAGGCAAAAAGCTTCATCATGCATACGGCCACCTAGTGAAATAACATTTGCATTGTTGTGCTCACGAGCTAACTTAGCTGTTTCAATTGACCAAACCAGCGCCGCTCTTACACCCTTAACTTTGTTTGCAGCTATCTGTTCTCCATTGCCAGAGCCACCTAACACAATGCCAAATGAGTTTGGATCCTTTGCTGTTGCTTGCGCGGTTGGAATACAAAAAACCGGGTAATCATCTAATGCGTCATATTGGTGCGGGCCATGGTCTGTTACATCATGTCCATTGCTTTTTAAGTGCTCAATGATTTTGGCCTTAAATTCAAGCCCAGCATGATCACTACCAATATGAATCTTCATGTGGGTAGTTTGGCAGAAAACAAAACTGCCCGGCTTATTTTGGTAAGCCGGGCCAGTTGTGTCTAGGAGGAGATTGAACTATTTATGCTCGAGCAGGAGCCTTACCGCCTTTGTGACCCATTGGCTTTAATTTATTAACCATATCGTTCACGCGTTCGGTAGTTTTTGCTTTCTCTGCAGTTGCTTGAGCTGCTGTTAACTTGCCAGCACTTACCGCTGCATCAATTTGCTTATTGATCTCTGCGATCAATGCGTTAATTAATGCATCTTTTTTATCCCCTGCAATTGCTGAAAGGGTTTCACCAGCCTTCATTCTGGTTTTTAAAGTATCTAATGAGATACCAAGAGTTGAGGTGATAATTGAATCAAGGGCTGCGCGATCTTTATCAAACTCAGCTTTGCCGGCTACACGTGCTGCCTCGGCAGCCTTAGTGATTGCATCTGCTTGAGATTGGGTGATCGTGCCATTTGCTACCAAGGTTGAAAGAAGGGAAGTAATTTTCTCTCCACCTTTGTCACCTTTTCCGTCATGGGCGGATGCAACTGCACCACCTGAAACGGTTAATGCAATTGCTGCTGTTGCAATTGCTGCAACTAGTTTCTTATTCATCGATCCTCGTTTCTACAAGTACCTTCTGCACCTGATGTGAGTAGATAATCCCTTCTTGCTGGGGGATTAATCTAAGACAACTGAGTGCTAGGTCAGAGTTAATTTCAACAGCCAAATGTTATCTCTGCTTGAGAGCGGGCTAGCACTTATTTACCTGAGAATTGTGTGTGAGTATTTTCCATCTGGGTGCTACCTCTCTAGTCACGCTGCGTAACCAAGTCGACCCTTATTCCAGTACAAAGCCAATCAGGCTTTGACATTAGACCCCAATAAGGGGGGATGGAATGGTTAACATGGCGATTAATAATCTAAAGGCCAAAGTAGTTTCAGTAATCCTAGTAAGTGTATTTCTTAATCAATTAACTCCAGCAAATGTAATTGCCGCTGGCAGAGCTAACGCAGCTGCTACCAACACAATTAGAAGTGGCAATGGTGTGCCAGCTGTATCACTTGGTATCGATGGTGATTTTTATATTGATTTAAAAACTATGAATTTTTATGGCCCTAAAGCAAACAAACATTGGCCAATTCCAACATCACTTCGCGGTCCAACAGGTGCTGCTGGTCCTTCTGGAGTTGATGGAAAAAATGGAACAACAGCGAGTGCAACAGCTGGCGCAGCTGGTGCAACCGGACCTGCAGGCCCTGCCGGACCAAAAGGTGAAACAGGTGCAACTGGACCAAAAGGTGAAACAGGTGCGGCAGGTGCAGCGGGAACTGGAAGTGCTGGACCAAAGGGTGACACTGGAGCACAAGGACCTGCGGGGCCTAAAGGTGATGCTGGTGCAGCTGGGACAGTGAGTTTATTCGTGGGTAACATTGCTTTTCCTAATTTACTAAGTGGTGATGTTGGAACTACTTCAGTTTCAAATTCATTTTCAACATTTACTGCAGGGAAAAAATATGTTGTTGACGCATTAATTTATGCAACAAACTCAGACACCACAGATTCCTATCCACTAAAAGTAACTTTTGCTGCGAGTACTGGTACACCAACTATCACCACGAAATATCTGGTGTCACGAGGATCAAGTTATAGAACTTCAACCTCTAGGCCTGAATACTCAATTCATGCCAAAGTTGTAATTGATGCAAGCAGTGTTGGGGCAAATTTTGGGTTAGTTGCAACTGTCACTTGCGGAAGTCGTACAAGTTTTTCAGGCACCGAGTTGACAATTGCGGGCGACTTTATTGGACAAGAAGTAGGTTCTATTAACTAAGAATGGAGCGGGTGACCGGGATTGAACCGGCACAGCTAGCTTGGAAGGCTAGAACTCTACCATTGAGCTACACCCGCAAATTTGTTGCGTGATCTGCTACTTCATCGCCAAGAATAACTTGGTATGCGGTAGCAGGTCATACCTTATTACTTTGGTTAGGAGAAGGGAAAATCACCCTCTAGACTTTCAGCCTTCGGGGCGTAGCGTAGTGGCTAGCGCGCCTGCTTTGGGAGCAGGAGACCGTGGGTTCGAATCCCTCCGCCCCGACCAATTTCTAAAGTTGAAATTAACCAAGGGAGAGATTTAATTGAAAAGTGCTGTTGAGAAACTTTCACCAACTCGCGTAAAGCTTTCAATTGAGGTGCCCTTTGCTGAGTTAGCTCCACACATTGATGGTGCTTATAAGAGCTTGAGCGAAAAGATAAACATCCCAGGTTTTAGAAAAGGAAAAGTTCCATCAGCAATGATTGACCAACGTGTTGGTCGAGCTGCGGTTTTAGATGAAGCGATCAATGCCTCACTACCAACCTTTTACTCCCAGGCTGCAAAAGATAATGATGTTTTGGTAATTGGCAGACCCAACGTTGAGATTACTGAGCTAGTTGATAATGAGAAGTTTTCCTTCACAGTTGAGGTTGATATTAGACCTGATATTAAATTACCTAATTTTTCTGAGATCAAAATTGAGGTTGATGATGTCAAGGTGACTGATGCTGATATTGATGAGCAGGTGGAGTCGTTGCGCACTCGCTTTGGCACATTAAAAACTGTTGACAAGGTTGTGGCAAAGGGTGATTTTGTAACCATTGATTTGGTGGCAACTAAAGATGGCGTTGAGTTAGATGGTGGCGTAGCTAATGATCTTTCTTATGAGGTAGGAAGTGCCTCAATGATTGATGGCTTAGATGAGGCAATTATTGGATTAAGCAAAGATGGTGAAAAAAGTTTTAATACAGCTCTAGTTGGTATGGCAGAGGGTGAAACCGGAAGTGTGAAGGTAACTGTTAAGGCGGTTAAAGAGCGTGAGCTGCCACCAGTAGATGATGAGTTTGCAAAACTTGCCTCTGAGTTTGAAACTTTAACCGAACTTAAATCTGATCTATCAAAGCGGCTTTCACGAGTTAAGCAGATGGAGCAGGGTGCTCAAGCGCGGGATCTGTTGGTGGAAAAATTAATTAGCACCATTGATATTCCACTTCCAGCTGAGATTATTGAGGCTGAGGTAAATGATCATCTTGAAAAAGAGGGCAGATTAGAAGATGACAAGCACCGTGCTGAGGTTAATGATGAGGTTAAGACGACAATTACCAGAGAGTTCTTATTGGATTCAATTGTTAAGGCAGAGGCGATTGCAGTTAATGAATCTGAGTTAACTGAGTACTTAGTTCGTGCATCTGCTAGATATGGCATGACGCCTGATCAATTTATTAAAGAGGTTTCCCAGGCAGGACAGGTAACAACGATGGTGGCTGAGGTTGCTCGTGCAAAGGCCCTGGCTCAGGTGCTTGGCCGCGTTAAGGTTGTTGATAAATCTGGCAATAAGGTTGATTTGGAAGCCCTTGCGCCAAAGAGTGAACCTGAGAAGAGTGAATAATCGCTTTAGGCGAACATAAGACAGGCTTAAACCGGGAAGCATTTTTGCCAAAAGATTGTTAAGGTCATGACAGTATTTTTTCAAGGTAATCAAACAAGGAGATAAAAGTGGAGCTAAGCAACACCCCACGCGCTGCATCAGCAGGTGCAGGTGGACTTGATGACCAGGTTTATCAACGTCTATTAAAAGAGCGAATTATTTTCCTTGGCTCTGTTGTTGAAGATTCAATGGCAAATGCAATCTGTGCTCAGATGTTATTGCTTGCTGCTGAAGATCCAGAGAAAGATATTTACCTTTATATAAACTCACCTGGCGGATCAATCTCTGCTGGTATGGCTATTTATGACACGATGCAATACATCAAAAATGATGTTGCAACTGTTGCGATGGGACTTGCTGCATCAATGGGTCAATTCCTACTTTGCTCAGGAACTGCTGGAAAAAGATATGCATTGCCACATGCTCGCATCATGATGCACCAACCATCAGGTGGAATTGGCGGAACTGCATCTGACATCAAGATTCAAGCAGAGCAGATGAGCTTTACAAAGAAGAATATGGCAGAGTTAATTGCATTCCATACTGGCCAAAAAGCAGAGACCATCACTGAAGATTCTGATCGTGATCGTTGGTTCACAGCTGAAGAGGCAAAAGAGTATGGATTTGTTGATCATGTTGTGAAATCAGCAGGTCAAGTATCTGGAAGCGGAGGAACATCACGATGAGGCCAGATATGAATAAGGTAAATGAGATTACCTCTCGTTACATCCTGCCAACTATTGAAGAGCGAACCAGCTATGGCTATAAGAGATTAGATCCTTATACCAAGTTGTTTGAAGAGAGAATTATTTTCCTAGGTCAGGCAATTGATGACACTGTTGCAAATGATGTTATGGCGCAGTTGTTAACCCTTGAATCTATGGATCCAGATCGTGACATCATGATGTATATCAACTCTCCTGGTGGATCTTTTACAGCATTGACTGCAATTTATGACACGATGCAATTTGTTCGTCCAGATGTAATGACAATCTGTTTAGGACAGGCTGCCTCTGCTGCTGCAGTATTACTTGCAGGTGGTGCGCCTGGAAAAAGATATGCATTAGAGCATGCAAGAATTTTGATTCACCAACCATATTCTGAAGGTGGCGGACAAGGATCTGATATTGAGATTCAAGCAAAAGAGATTTTGCGGATGCGTACCTTGTTAGAGGAGATGTTGGCACATCACTCAAAGAAGAGCCAAGCAGATATCGCTAAAGATATTGAACGCGACAAGATCCTTACCTCTGCTGAAGCGGTTGAGTATGGATTAATTGACCAAGTGTTAGCCACTCGCAAGGCAAAAGCTAAGTCCTAAGATAGGTAGAAATTATGTCCAAGATAAGTAATGCAGTTGAGGTTATTTTATTTAGGGCTCGCTGGCTTTTAGTTCCGCTATATGTTGGCCTAGTCGCTGCTTTAGTACTTCTGATTTATCGCTTCGCACTTGAGTTTGTGCATATGATTGAAAATGTGGGCGATGCTGATGCTCATAAATTTACTCTAGATTTACTAGCTCTTTTAGATTTAACCCTGTTAGCAAACCTAATCTTGATCGTAATCTTTGCTGGTTACGAGAACTTTGTTTCAAGAATTGATATTGCCCATGATTCTAAAGATCGACCACACTGGATGGGCACCATTGATTTTTCTGGACTAAAGATTAAGTTAATTGGATCCTTGGTTGCGATCTCAGTGATTGAACTACTTAAGGATTTTATTGAGTTAAGTGGTCAGGCTGAGGTTACCGAGGGCACCATTTGGCGAATCATCATCCACATCACATTTGTTATTTCAGGAGTGTTATTTGCTCTAATGGATTGGATTGCAGATAAGCGCGAGTTCCAGGGCACGCACTAAGTTCAATTCG
>CALPKA020000024.1 GCA_943324025.2 Bifidobacterium breve
ACATTTGCGAGATAAGAAAATTGGTGTCTCCAATTCCATATCTTTTTTAATAGTTAAGACAGATATGTTTTTAACCTCTGCGCGGATGCGATTGGTTACAACATCTGTACTGGTGTAGGAAGGGGGGAAATCTGTAGCTTTGGCAACAGCCAACTCAACTCCATTAGGTAATTTAGAAATGGCAGACAGTGAAATGTTTTCTGAAACATTTGTACTGCTGTCATGTAATCCCGCTAATCGTTTTAGAGGAGTAAATCGCCACGCCTCTTCGCGACCAGTTGGTGTTAGAGAATTAGTGTTGAGTGCACTCATTAACCAACAGCACCTTCCATTTGTAATTCAATTAACCGATTGAGCTCAAGTGCGTACTCCATTGGCAATTCCTTTGCGATCGGCTCGATGAATCCACGAACGATCATTGCCATGGCTTCATCTTCTCCAAGACCACGAGACATTAGATAAAACAATTGGTCATCGCTAACTTTAGAAACAGTTGCTTCGTGTCCCATTGAAACATCATCTTCTCGAACATCCACATATGGGTATGTGTCAGAGCGAGAGATCGTGTCGACTAGCAGAGCATCGCACTTCACTGTGCTCTTAGAATGGTGAGCACCTTTTTCAACTTTAACCAGACCACGATAAGAGGTTCTTCCTCCCCCGCGAGCTACTGATTTTGAAATGATTGTTGAAGATGTATATGGCGCAGCATGAACCATCTTTGCTCCAGCATCTTGATGTTGACCTTCACCAGCAAATGCAATTGAAAGAGTTTCACCCTTTGAGTGAGGACCCATCAACATAACGGCTGGATACTTCATAGTTACCTTAGATCCGATATTTCCATCAATCCACTCCATAGTTGCACCTTCAGCACACGTTGCGCGCTTGGTAACTAAGTTATAAACGTTGTTGGACCAATTTTGAATGGTTGTATATCGAACTCGAGCATTCTTCTTTACGATAATTTCCACCACCGCTGAGTGAAGTGAGTCTGAAGAATAAATAGGTGCTGTGCAGCCTTCAACATAATGCACATATGAATCCTCATCAGCAATGATCAAAGTTCTTTCAAACTGTCCCATATTTTCAGTATTGATTCTGAAATATGCCTGCAATGGAATATCCACCTTCACGCCCTTTGGCACATAGATAAATGATCCACCTGACCAGACCGATGTATTTAAAGCGGCAAATTTATTATCGCCAACTGGAATTACTGTTCCGAAATACTCTTTAAACAAATCACCGTGGGTGCGAAGAGCAGTATCGGTATCAAGGAAAAGAACTCCCTGCTTTTCTAAATCTTCACGTATCGAGTGGTAAACAACCTCAGACTCATATTGCGCAGCTACTCCAGCGACTAAGCGCTTTTTTTCAGCTTCTGGAATACCAAGACGATCATAAGTATTCTTAATATCATCTGGAAGATCTTCCCATGATGTTGCTTGCTTTTCAGTGGAGCGTACAAAGTATTTGATTGTGTCAAAGAAAATACCGCTTAAATCTGAACCCCAACTCGGCATCGGCTTCTTATCAAAAAGACTCAAACCTTTAAGACGCATATCTAACATCCACTGTGGTTCATTCTTCTTGGAAGAAATGTCACGCACAACCTCTTCGTTCAGACCACGTCGACTATTGGAACCGGCATCAGTTTTATCTGACCAACCGTATTCATACTTACCAATACCATCTAGTTCAGGGTGCGCGATTTGGGTCATTAGCGTGCTCCTTCTTTTACTTTGGTTTTCGTTTTTTGGGAAACTGAAGTTGGGATAAATGTGGTGCATACTCCATCACCATGGGCAATTGTTGCTAACCGTTGCACGTGCGTACCAAGTATTTCTGAGAATGCTTTAGTTTCAGCCTCACACAATTGAGGAAACTCAGAAGCCACATGTGCAATTGGGCAATGGTGCTGACAGATCTCATCCCCATTTCCTAATTTGTCAGTCGTGGCCGAGTAACCCTCTTTTGTAAGTAGCTTTGCCAAAAGTTTAGTTTTTTCTAGTGTTGATTTATTTGAACTCTTGATGCTCGCGCCTTTGCGAGTCAACTCCTCTGCTCTGCTCATTGCAAACTCATTCACTAAATGTTCACCATTTTTACTTGACATAAATTTAAGTGCAGCTACTGCAAGGTCATCGTAAGAGTGTTCAAATTTTTCACGTCCAGCATCAGTCATCACAAAAACTTTAGATGGTCTGCCCCGGCCACGTTCACTGGCTTGATAAGGATCCCGGGCTGTTAACACACCTTCGCTGATTAAAGAATCCAGATGCCGACGAATTCCAGCAGGTGTGATCGCTAATTTCTTAGCCAAGACCACAGCGGTGGCAGGACCATTTTCTAGAATGGTTCTAGCTATCTGGTCGCGGGTCTTGTCTGGCTCATTCTTTTTCACAACATAAGTGTTGCGTAATTCAGCCTTTCGCGCCAATCCTGACGGTGATGTCCCGTGTGAAATGCGCCTTACCTGACTGGCAAATCAACCCTCCAGCCTGCTTAAACCAATAGGCTTAAATCATGCTGGTATCGAGAAAATCATTGAGTGGCAGGGTTTTTGCTCTTCTAGTTTTTCTGCAAGCAGCCTTAATCGTCACAGGAGGGGCGGTAAGAGTTACCGGTTCAGGCCTTGGTTGTCCGACTTGGCCAGAGTGCACCCCTGGCTCCTACACACCAGTTCCCGGACAAGCAGAAGGTGCACTTCATGCTTGGATTGAATTTGGAAATCGATTACTTACTTTTGTTCTCCTAATTTGCGCCTTAGCTGCTCTTGCAATTTCCGTGAAATTATGCACCAAATCAATTAAGAAAATAAGAATTCGATTGTTGGCATTTCTGCAGTTGCTAGGGATTCTAGGACAGGGTGTGTTGGGTGGAATAACTGTACTTACCGATTTACATCCTATTCCTGTTGCGGGGCATTTTTTATTGTCAATTTTCCTAATTGCAGGGGCAATCTCTCTTCGCTTTGAAATGGTAGGGGTCGACAAACAAGAAGCTACCGGATTAATCAGACCGCTACTTCCAATATTTATCTGGTTAACCTTGTTTGTTTTAATCGCTGGAACGATAGTTACAGGCAGTGGTCCACATGCAGGTGATGAGCAGGCGAAAAGATTTGGGTTTGATCCAAGAGTTGTTTCCTGGCTTCATGCAGATTTGGTCATTGCGTTAATTGTATTAAGCGCAATGCTTCTGTTGATTACCCGGGGCTCAGAGTTAAATCTATTGCATCGCAGAATTAAACTTTTCTTAATACTCAGCTTACTTCAAGGTGTGGTCGGGTATGTTCAATACTTCACAGGCTTACCGGTCATTTTGGTTGCTCTTCATCTTTTAGGAGCAACTCTGGTTTGGTCAACTGCTTGGTCTTTGATCAAGGTTGCAAACTCAGGATTTAAACTGAAAGGATTACTGCAATGAAACTAGAGGCGTGGCAACCAATTGACGATAAAGCCGTTGCTATATCAAGAGCTTTGGCAATGGATGCAGTGCAAAAGGTTGGCAATGGACATCCTGGAACAGCGATGTCTTTGGCGCCAGTTGCATACACCTTGTTTCAAAGAATTCTCAAACATGACCCAGCAAATCCAAACTGGATCGCTCGCGATCGCTTCATTCTCTCATGTGGTCATTCATCATTAACATTATATATTCAATTATTTTTATCTGGATATGGTGTTGAGTTAGAGGATTTAAAGCAGTT
This sequence comes from Bifidobacterium breve, assembly GCA_943324025.2. Taxonomy (GTDB): domain Bacteria; phylum Actinomycetota; class Actinomycetes; order Nanopelagicales; family Nanopelagicaceae; genus Nanopelagicus. The sequence continues at coordinate 3,716 of CALPKA020000024.1, forward strand.
TAGAACCTTCAACTCCTTAACTCCTGGACATCCTGAATATGGACACACAGTTGGAGTTGAAACTACCACTGGACCTCTAGGTCAAGGCGTAGCAAATGCTGTTGGAATGGCAATGGCCGCTAGGTATGAAAAAGGTTTGTTAGATCCGGAAAATGATCAATCTATCTTTGATCACAATATCTGGGTAATAGCTTCCGATGGTGATCTGCAAGAAGGAGTTAGCGCAGAAGCTTCTTCATTAGCTGGAACACAACAGCTTGGAAATTTGAAAATGATTTATGATGACAATCGAATTTCAATTGAAGGCGACACCCATGTTGCATTTACCGAGGATGTATCAGCACGTTACAAATCCTACGGTTGGGAAGTTTTAGAGGTTAATGCATTAACCAATGGTGATGTGGATCGCCAAAATTTAGAGTTAGCAATGATTAAGGCCGTTGAGCAAAAAACTAAACCAGTATTGATTCGACTAAAAACTGTCATAGCTTGGCCGGCACCAAAAGCACAAGGCACCTCAAAATCACATGGTTCAGCTCTTGGTGAAGAAGAGGTTGCTGCTACCAAAAGTGCTCTTGGTTTAGATCCATCCCAATCATTTTATGCACCAAGTGAAGTCATAACACATGCGCGAAAAATCAAAGAGCGAGGATCAAATGCTTTTAAAGCATGGGAAAAGAATTTCCAAATCTGGCAAGATAAAAATCCTGATAAAGCTAAATTGTTAGATAGATTGCTAACTAAGAAATTGCCAGAAAAGTGGGAAGATGATTTACCAATTTTTTCTAGTGATAAAGAGATCGCAACTAGAGCCGCTTCAGGCAAAGTCATACAAGCAATAGCGGCTTCACTGCCAGAGTTTTGGGGTGGATCTGCTGATCTAGCTGAAAGCAATAACACCACAATTGATGGTGGAGGCTCTTTTCTACCTAAGGAAAGCCTCATGAAAAACGCTAACCCTTTCGGTCGAATCATCCACTTCGGTATTCGTGAACACGCCATGGGTGCAATTCTTAATGGTGCGGCGTTGCATGGTTTAGTAAAACCATTTGCTGGAACTTTTCTAGTTTTTAGCGATTACATGCGAGGTGCTGTTCGTCTATCAGCTTTGATGCAGCTGCCAGTTACATATGTATGGACACATGATTCAATTGGGCTTGGTGAAGATGGACCAACACATCAACCAGTTGAACATTTGGCTGCCTTAAGAACAATCCCAGGGTTAGATGTGATTAGGCCTGCCGATGCCAATGAAGTTTCGGCTTGCTGGGTTGAGATAATTAAAAGAGGCAAACCAGCAGGACTTGCATTGTCTCGACAGAACTTGCCTGTAATTGATCGAAGTAGGTATGAAAGTACATCTGGAGCAAAACACGGAGCTTATGTGTTGTCTCATGCTGATAATTCAGATCAAAACAATTGCCAAGTTATTTTAATTGCCACCGGATCAGAGGTTTATCTAGCTTTATCTGCCCAAGAAGAATTACTTTCTAAGGGAATTAAAGCTCGAGTTGTTAGTGCACCCTGCCTTGAATGGTTTATGGAACAACCTGCAAGTTATCGTGAACAAGTGCTGCCAAATGCAGTCAAAGCTCGAGTTAGCATTGAAGCGGGAATAGCTCAGCCTTGGTACAGATTCTTAGGAGATGCAGGCGTTGCAGTTTCATTAGAACATTTTGGAGCATCCGCTAGTGCACCGTTGCTTTTCAAAGAGTTTGGTTTCACCGTCGAAAACATCGTTAAAGCAGCAAAAGAAAGTATTGCTAAAGTAAATGGCTAAAGTTCTAGAAGATCTATCAAATGCAGGTGTGGCAATTTGGTTAGATGATCTCTCTCGGGAGAGGTTAGTCAGCGGTTCTCTAAAACAGTTAATCAAGGAATTCAACGTAGTTGGAGTTACAACTAATCCGAGCATATTTAACTCCGCTATCAGCACTTCACAACTTTATAAATCAGACATATTGCAGCATAAGTCGGATTCAATTGAAGAGATTATTACAAAGCTCACTACCGATGATGTACGTGACGCTTGTGACCTCTTTCGAGATGCTTACGATACAAACAATCAAGATGGCAGAGTTTCAATTGAAGTAGATCCAAGATATGCAAATGACACCAACGCAACAATCGAACAGGGTATCCAACTATGGAACTTAATAAATCGACCAAATCTTTTAATAAAGGTACCAGCCACTCTTGCTGGTTTACCTGCAATAACGCAACTAACAGCAGAAGGCATCAGCGTTAATGTTACTTTGATATTCTCAGTGAAAAGATACCAGCAAGTGCTAGCAGCTTATGCAGATGGCCTTGAAATGAGAATCGCAGCAAATAAAAGTATTCGCGAAATACACTCGGTTGCTTCATTCTTCATTAGCCGAATTGACTCTGCAGTAGATGTTTTGTTAGATGAAAATTCGGAATTACGAGGTGCAACCGCCATTGCTAATGCGATTCTTGCTTATGATGCTTTCTTAAAGTTCGAACTCTCTGATAGATGGAAGAATCTCAAAATCAAAGGTTCTAATTCGCAACGTCCCTTGTGGGCCTCCACAGGAGTTAAAGATCCAAAGTACGATCCAACCCGTTATGTTATGCAACTTGTTGCAAAACAAATTGTGAATACGATGCCAGAAAATACATTGAATGCAGTTAAAGCAAACGGAGTTTTTTTAGGTGATTCCATCACGCCAAATATTGGTAAAGCAAAACAGATAATGGCAAAGCTAGCACTTGCTGGAATAGATCTAGACAAAATTACGAATGAATTGGAACTTGATGGTGTCGAAAAATTTGAAAAATCCTGGATAGAGTTGATGAAGTCCGTGAACAAAATAGTAATGGGTGAGCAATGAAGCTTTTTGGCCCATTGGTGGAGCAAGTTGATTCTAAATTGATTGCAAGTTTAATCCCAATTGCTCAGCGTTTGTCTGATATGGATTCAACAATCTGGGGTGCAAATACCGAGGCTGCCAATCGATTAAATTGGGTAAAGCTACCTACAGCTTCTCGTGACTTATTGCCACAATTAGATTCTCTGTCTGCTTGGGCGCGAAGTAACAATCTAACTCAAGTGGTTTTATGCGGAATGGGAGGCTCATCACTTGCGCCAGAGGTAATCTCATCAACTTATAAAAAGAATCTAGTAGTGATCGATTCAACCTATCCGGGCCAGATACTTAATTCTGTTCCAACTACGCTGAAAAATTCGGTAATTGTAATTGGTTCCAAATCTGGAACCACTATTGAAACAATCTCACA
>CALPKA020000025.1 GCA_943324025.2 Bifidobacterium breve
TCAGATTTAACATTTTCTTGGGGATCTTGTCATCGTTGCTTGTGGCTAAATTACAACCACGGACTTCGCACCCCAGGTTTTATGCCATTAGTTGGCGACTTAGCAAATATGCAAGAAAATTACTTTGCCGGTAAAACCTGTGCTGATATCGCCCCGGTATTGCCTGCTGGCAAGGTTGCTGATTTAGGTGGTTGGGTTAAGTCCTCTTTTATTAATGTTGCAGGTAAGCCAACTAAGTATGCGATCCGCGGAAAGTATGACTTATTGATTGAATTTGCCGATGGCACATATGGAATTATTGATTGTAAATTCCAGGCTAAAGACTCAGATAAAACCGATCTTTATCAACCACAGCTTGAAGCATATGCATTTGCACTAGAACACCCAGCAACGGGGGCGGCAAAGCAGGTTTCATTAATGGGATTACTTGTTTGGTCATTACTTGAACCAGCTGGTGATGTTAATAAAGGCTTTGGCTTAAAACTTAAACACACCTGGCGACCAATTGACCGAAATCCTGCCGCCCTTGAAACCAGATTAACTGATTTCATTACGGTGGTTAGCTCTCAGATGCCAGATTCAAAAGATAATTGCGATATGTGTAATTATTTAACGCAACGAAAGCAGTTTATCGGAGGGTTGTAATTACTCTTCATCTGATTCGATTTGGTCATCATCGATCTTGCTGTTTTTAATTGCATCCTTTGCCTCTGATGCATACATATTTGGCACATACTCCTGTTTTGAAAGCTCTGCTATTTTTTCCATTAATTGATTTGTTGCACTTCGCAATACCGCTTGATCAGTTGAATCACCGCTGAAGTAAATAGGTTCGCCAAATACCATCTCAACTCTTCTAACCTTTGGCACAACCTGGCCAGTTGGTTGAATCTCAGCGGTGTTAAACATGGCAACTGGAATGATTGGCGCCCCTGACTCAATTGCCATTCGGGCAATTCCGGTTCGGCCTTTATATAGCCGCCCATCTGGTGATCTAGTTCCCTCTGGATAAATTCCAATGCAATGACCATCTTTTAGTAAGCCCAATCCGGTTAGTAAGGCAGCTTCACTTCGCTTGCCTCCTGATCGATCAACTGGCACTTGGCCCAATGCAATAAAGGTAATCTTTTTAATAAATCCTTTTAATCCTGGTGAGGTGAAGTACTCACTCTTGGCTAGGAAGGTAACGCTGCGGGGAACAACTAGAGGCATAAAGATCGAATCACTAAAGGAAAGATGATTTGATGCGATGATCACCGCTCCACTACTTGGAACATGGCGCAGCCCTGTCACCTTTGGCCGGAATAACAAGACCAAAAGCGGAAACAAAAAAGATTTCAGTAATCGGTATGCCACGGGGCTAATTTAGTGGCTAAGCCAATCTATGACACCATTCGAGCGTGAATTCCATTCCAAACTCCCAAGCTTTCACCCTTCCTGGGGGAAAGGTTGGAGTGTTGGTGATTCATGGATTTACCGGCTCACCTGTGAGTATTACTCCCTGGGCAAAGTATTTAAATCAACAAGGATTCACTGTTAGCGCACCACTTCTGCCAGGTCATGGAAGCACTTGGCAGCAGATGAATAAAACAACTTGGCAGGATTGGTATGCCGAGGTTGAAAGATCTTATCTTGAGTTAAAACAAAAATGTGATCGAGTATTTATTGCCGGATTTTCTATGGGGGCAAGCCTTGCACTTAGGTTATGTCAGATACATGGAAATGAAATTGAAGGCTTAATAGTTTTAAACCCATCCATTCATGACCGTAGATGGTTTATGAAAGTAATTCCAATACTTAAGTACTTAGTCCCATCGGTAGCAAAGGGTGCAACTGATATTGCAGCGCCAAATCCACCCATCCACTCATACGATCGCACCCCACTTAAAGCACTTGATTCACTGCGAAAACTTTGGGCAAATGTTGAGCGAGATCTTTATCTAATCGATCTACCAATCATGGTCGCCTACTCAACAAATGACCATGCAGTTGATCCGGAGAACTCAATGACGGTAATTGATAATGTCTTTTCAGTTGATATCCGTGAGGTGGTATTTGAGCATTCATTCCATAATGTTCCACTTGATTTTGATGCTGAGCAATTAAACATTGAAAGTAAAATCTTTATCGAAGATGTTTTAAGTGGTGCGGTAAAGCGCGGCTCAGATTTTAACGAGAGTGATTTAGTAAATGCTGAGTTTGAATCAATAGTTTCTGGCCTATCCCTTGACCAATCATCACCTAATACCTATCTAGATGAGTTGGATGGAATTGAGCAAGCAGAGGGCTTTACTCCCCCAAATCCTGGCAGAATAAATCTAGATCAAACACAAAGAGCTGCAACAGCAGGCTTTGTTGGATCAGGTGTTTATCTATTGCTTTATTGGCTAACAGATTTTGAAATATATGGTGTTTGGCCAGCAGTTCTTGGTTTCTTATCCTCAATTGCCACAATCATCTGGCGAACTGCCAGAAAAGAGGATGATTATGAAGATGGCGCTAGCCTCTAACTAAATCAGCCGCCCCGATTAGGCCCGCTTCATTTCCAAATTTTGCAGCAATAATCTTTGGTGATGTGTGAGTGCCAGCAAATGGCATGTATTTTTCCATCGCACTTCTTACTGGAGTTAAGAAAAGCTCACCAGCATCAACAACACCGCCGCCGATAACAATTGCTTGTGGGTCAAGAAGTAATGTGTAAGAGGCGCAAGCATTTCCAAGCCAATCAGCCTGCTTATTAAAGGCTGCAATTGCTAACTGATTTCCACCTTTTGCAGCAGCGGTTAAAATTGTGCCGGTTAATTTTGAAATATCTGATTCACAAAGAGCTAAAAGCTCTTTACCCTCTGCAGGATTGGCAGCGATCGCCTCTTTGGCATATCTCATTAAGGCACTTCCAGATGCATACTGCTCTATGCAGCCATAAGAGCCGCAACCACATAAAACTCCATCCCGTTCAACAATCATGTGGCCAAACTCAGCCCCAATTCCACTTGCTCCTCTAAATAATTTGCCATCAATTACTAAGCCGCCACCCATGCCAGTACCAATTATGAAAAATATAACTGGGTTTAAACCATGGGCATTTCCAAACTTAAACTCCGCCCACATTGCAGCATTTGCATCATTTTCAGCAATAACTGGCAGATTAAATACTTTGCTAATCTCAGAGACAAAATTTAGTTGACTTAAGTTTGCAATGTTAGGCGCACCTGCGATTGTGCCCTGATCTTTTAATATTAAAGCGGCAACGCTGATACCAATACCAGCTATTTCATGTTTTGCTTGAAATTCCTTAATCAAATCAATTATGGTGGCGATCAGTTCTTTTCCACCTGAGGCAGGTGTAGCACGCCGAGCAGAATCAATGATTTTTCCAGATGAATCAACAACACCACCTAAAACCTTAGTGCCACCAATATCAATACCGATTGTTAAAGCCGAACTTGGAATTTGTGAGCTCAATTAATTTTCCAGTTTTTCCTTTAACTGCTTTAAGGCTAAATCGATTGTTGATTTTTCAGCTTTAGTACGCATCATCTCTGGCACTGGCATTGAGAGCGCAACAGTAAGTTCAAAAGTTACTTCCGTTTCATCGCCATTGTCTTTAATTTTAAATCCACCACTCATATCAGTTAACAAATCAGCATCCTCTAATGAGAACTCAACACGATCAGGGTAACCAGACCAGTCGTAATTTAATGTTGGCTTATCTTTTAATGCCCCTGCGTCAACACTGAGTTTTGCCTGAGTGACACGTCCATCGCCATTACTTGCTTGCACCGTAACCGACTTAAAGGTGGTCGACCAGGTTGGATATTTCTCGATATCAAATAACACAGCACGCACATCATCTGCGGAAGCTGAGATAGTTACAGTTGAGGTTGTTGGATTAGACATAGCGGTAGGTTACCGTGAAGTAGCCATCCCTTTAACAGCCCTGAAGCAATCTCAGGGTGGGTTCTAGCGCAAATAAGTATGAGCCGCTAGCGTGGGCTCATGAACGAGATAACTATCCCAGCACTGATCCCAGCCGCTGTTGCCGGCAACTTAACAAATCTAATTTCTGAAAGAGCTCATTTTGAGCCAGAGCGAGTAATCGTTTCTCGCCCGCTAGGTGATGGTTGGCAGCCAGTAACCGCTAAAGCATATGAAGAGGAAATTAAAGCGGTTGCAAAAGGATTAGTTGCCAATGGAGTTTCATTTGGTGATCGCGTGGCCATCATGGCAAAAACTAGATATGAGTGGACGGTTTTGGATTTCGCAATTTGGTATGCCGGAGCAGTTCCAGTTCCAATTTATGAAACATCAAGTGCTGAGCAGGTTGAATGGATTTTGACAGACTCATCTGCAGTTGGAATTATTGTTGAAACTCCTGCATTAGCTGAATTGGTACAACCAGTATTGCCTTCAACATGCAAAAAAGTATGGAACATTACTTATAACGCTTTAGCCACCCTTACTCATGAGGGTAAAGATGTTAGTGATGATGAAATTTCTAAGAGACGTGAGAAATTAAAGCCAGAAACTTTGGCAACTTTGATTTATACCTCAGGTACCACAGGTAAGCCAAAGGGTGTACAACTAACACATGGAAACTTTTTATCCGAGTGTGGAAATGTTGTAAATGGTGCAAGTGATCTATTTTTAAAGCCTGGTGGATCAACACTTCTATTTCTACCAGTTGCTCACGTTTTTGGTCGAATGGTGCAAATTGGTTCTATCACCGCAGGACTTCATTTGGCACATTGCAGTGATTTAACAAAGCTACCATCAGATCTTGCAAGCTTTAAGCCAACATTTGTTTTAGCAGTACCAAGAATTTTTGAGAAAATTTATAATGGCGCAGAGTCCAAAGCTCAGGCTGCTGGTAAAGGAAAGATTTTCCATAAGGCTGCTGAAGTTGCTATTGCATATAGCAAATCTTTGGATTCAAAGAAGATCTCACCACTTCTTAAATTACAACATGGCTTATTTGATAAGTTGGTTTACACAAAAATCCGCACAGGTCTTGGCGGAAGAGTTGAAGCAGCTATTTCAGGTGGTGCCCCACTTGGTGAGCGACTAGGACATTTTTATCGTGGTGCCGGTATTCGTGTATTAGAAGGTTACGGCTTAACTGAAACCACCGCCGGTGCAACTTTGAATTTAACCAATTCACACAGAGTTGGCTCAGTTGGAAAACCAATTCCTGGCACAACAATCAAGATTGCCGAAGATGGTGAAGTTTTAATCAAGGGCCCAATTGTTATGCAGGGCTACTGGCAAAATGATGCGGCAAACAAAGAGGTCTTCACCTCAGATGGTTACTTTAAATCAGGAGATCTTGGAAAGATTGATGAAGAGGGCTACCTATCAATTGTTGGTCGCAAGAAGGAGTTAATTGTTACAGCAGGTGGAAAGAATGTTGCACCAGCTGTTCTTGAAGATAGATTGCGCTCACATCCACTAATTAGCCAGTGCATGGTAGTTGGCGATAACAAACCATTTATTGCAGCGCTGATCACAATTGATCCAGATGCAATTAAGCCATGGGCAGTTGCAAATAAGAAAGAGGGAGCATCGATTGCAGATCTTGCAAAAGATCCAACTCTGCAAGCTGTGATTCAAACAGCAGTTGATGAAACAAATAAGGCTGTTAGCCGAGCTGAATCAATTAGAAAATTCACAATCTTGCCCGTCGACTTCACAATTCCTGGTGGTCAATTAACCGCTAAGTTATCTGTGAAACGACATGTGGTGTCGCAGCAATTTGCTCGCGAGATTGATGAACTCTTCGCCTAATTCTGAACGAACTCGACTTGCTCGAGAGCTTCATGATGGTTTGGCTCAAGAATTAGCTGCATTTGGTTATCGCCTAGATCAAATCATTGGTGATGAAAATCAAACACAGCAGAATCGAACCTCGCTGCGCGAGCTTAGGCACTCTCTTAGCTCCATAATTAATCAGGTTAGAGATGAGATCTATGACCTACGCACTGATAGCCCAAAACCATTAGTCGAGCAATTAAAGGATCAAACTCAAAATATATTTTCAGGTTCAGAGATTTTAGTTGAAGTCAACGGTGATGCATCAGTTGATTCTGCCCATAAATATGAACTCTTGCGAGCGATCAGAGAGCTCCTACTTAATAGCAAACGCCATGCAAATGCATCAAAAGTCATCATCAATTTAACTGATCAATCAATTCTCATATCCGATGATGGTAATGGTGGGGTGATTAGTAAGGAGAGCTCTTACGGAATTACCGGTGTTACTGAAAGGCTAACTCAAATTGGCGCCAAGCTTGCAATGAACTCAAATCAATCTGGTACCACAATTGAAATTACACTTCCTTAATGAAAATACTTATAGTCGATGATCATGAGTTAATTCGCGCTGGCCTATCAGATGCCTTGACGAAGAATGGCTTTGAAGTAATTGGTGAGGCATCATCTGTTGCCCAAGGCCTTGCTATGTTAAATCAATATAAACCAGAGATCACATTGGTTGATGTAAATCTTGGTGCAGCAAGTGGCATAGATCTAATTGAGCAAGCGATTGCCTTAAAAAGTGAGAGCAAATTTATCGTTGTAACTATGCATGATGATGCTGCAACACTTGATTTAGCTAAAAAGGCAGGAGCTGCCGCCTTTGTTACAAAATCAGCACCAGTCGAGTCATTAATTGAGGTTATAGAGAAGATCTGTGCGGGTGTGAATAGATTTCTTAAGGCTGGAGAGATTAAACCAAGTATTTCAAAGAAAGATTTCCAACTAACAA
>CALPKA020000026.1 GCA_943324025.2 Bifidobacterium breve
ATTAGCAGGAATGTTGTATGTACCAGGATCTTATTTACATCCAAATGCTATGGATGTTTTATTGGTATTTGGTTTCATTGCAGCAGTAATTGGTGGCTTAGATAGTTTATTTGGCGCAGTAGCAGGTGCCATGATTCTAGGTTTTGCAATTAACTTTGCTACTTCTTATATAAGTTACAAACTAGTGTTTATAACCGCTTTCGCTCTTTTAATTACAGTTCTATTGGTTAAACCAAATGGAATTTTCTCTTCAAGCAAGGGGAGAAAAGATTAAGATGAAAAATACTTCAGTTAGAAAAAGAGGCTTAATTTTTATTGCCATTGGTTGGGCACTTTTACTTATTGGTGATCGAGTTGATGAGTTAGCACTTTCTCAAGGAGCCTTAGTTGCAACCTACGCACTTGCTATTGCATCAATTATTTTGTTAACTGGATATTCAGGACAGTTATCTTTAGGACATAGTGCGTTGATGGCAGTTGGTGCATACGCTGCTGCTTTAAGTACTAATAATCTTGGTCTATCACCTGCAATCGCTTTAGTTGTGGCAGCCTTTGTCGCAGGTATCTTTGGGTTGATATTAGGTTTTGGAGTTGCAAGATTAAGTGGACCATACCTTGCTGGAACAACTTTAGCTCTTGCGGTTTCTCTTCCAACTATTGCAAATCAATTTGAAATTCTAGGTGGTGAGCAAGGAGTTGCATTTGATATTGGACTGCCACCTGCAAGATTTGGTGAAGAGTTTTCACAATACAAATGGTTTTTCTGGATTTGCGCACTTGCTGCCCTATTGATGATTTGGCTTATTTCTAATGTTTTAGCTTCAAGGTATGGCCGTATTTTCAGAGCATTACGTGATAATCCAGTTGCAGCATCTCTTTCTGGAATCAATGTGGGCAGATTAAAGGTGGTGGCATTTTCTCTAAGTGCAGGTGTTGCAGGATTGGCTGGGGGCTTGCTGGTAATGCTGATAAGTGGCGTCTCTCCGAGTGCTTTCCCGCTTAGCCTCTCATTTTCCCTGCTGACAGGCGCGGTTGTTACTGGCGTGTATAACCTAAAAGGTGTGATGCTAGGGGGACTGATCTTGGTGGCTATACCCGAAATCGCCGAATCGGTAGTATCTCGTATAGGAGGTTCGGAAGGATTCACCGTAGCCTTGCCTGGTTTCTTGGTGAGTGCACTGCTGATATTGGCAGTTGTATTTACACCAAACGGACCGGGACATTTACTACATAAGAAGAAGCATTAACCTGTAATAAGTAAGACAACCATACGGAAGGAAATAAATGATCAGAAATACTCGTATGAAACGAATCTCGTTCGTTTCAACTGTAGTTGTTGCCGGAGCGATGCTGTTAAGCACAGTTCCAGCCAATGCTGCCGATCCTGGCGTTACCGCCACAGAGATCAAGCTAGGTATCACATCACCTAAGACTGGCACCGTGGCACTGTCCTACGGAAAACTGCCTGGCGCCATGAAGGCGTACTTCGACTACATCAACGCTAATGGCGGTGTATATGGTCGCAAAATCAATTTAATTTCTCGTGATGATAAGTACCTACCTCAACAAGCTGCTACTCAGACCAGAAACCTTGTTCTATCTGACAAGGTATTCGCAATCGTTGGTGCGCTTGGTACAGCAACTCACACAAAGGCATATGTTGCAGCTCAATTAGCTAAGAACAATGTCCCTGATCTATTTGTTAACACCGGATTTAGCGGTTTTGATGATAAAACTAAATACCCAACAACTTTCTTGGTTCTTCCAAGCTATGCAATGGAAGCAAAGACAATTGCTAAGTTAATTGCCGATACACCAACACTTAAGCCAATGCCATCATTCTTGATCGCTCAAGATGATGAGTTTGGTAAGGATGGCGTTAAGGGATTTGCATTAGCAGGTCACAAATTTACTAGCGCTCCAACTTTGTATCCACAAGGATCATTGACTGCAGCACTCGCAGAGAGCTTGCTCGCTGGCGTTAACGCTGCCGTTCCTGCTGCTGCAAAGCCAGTAATGGTATTGATGGGAACAACTGATTCAACCGCTTTGATTCTAAAGGCTGCTGAGAAGTTGTCTCTAACTACAAGATTTAACTGGATCGCTGGTTCAGTCGGTGGAGATGCCAATACATTGTTAGCTCTTGGTGTTAAGCCAGCAACAATTGATGGCGCTTACGCTGCTAGCTTCTTCCCAGATGCAAAAGACTCAACTGATGAGTATGTTGCTCAATTCATGAAGATCAATGAGAAGTACAACAAGGGCGTAACTTTTGACAACGTTGTACTACAAGGAATGAACTCAGCAATGCTGACAGTTCAAGCTTTGCGTGCAGCTGGCAAGAATCCAACTCGCGCCGGATTGATTAAGGCGATTGAAGATAAGGGTTCAACATTTGCTAGCGCAGGTCTTGCTCCTCTTAACTACTCAGCTACTAGCCGTGTGGGTTACAACGGATACTGGTTCGGACAACTGAATGCAAAGGGCGAGCTAAAGCCTGTTGGTGGCAAAGTAACTTTGTACACAACAGACTCAACATCTGCTACTGCACCAGTTCTATCGACTTACACACGTAAGCCACTTCCAAAGAACGGGATACCAACAAACTAATGAAAAACTTAAACCTTAAAAAGAGCCTCGTAGCTCTTACTTCGGCTGCACTAGTTTCAGTTTTTGCGGTAGCTATTCCTAGCACTGCAAATGCTGCAGCTACCTGCGAAAAAGATTACATAACAGTCAACGGTAAGTATGTTGATTTTGAAAAATGTACTGGAACTGACTTCAGAGGTTCTAAGTATGAAATTAGAATGCCTTCAAAGTTCAACGGAACCATGATGCTTTACTCACATGGAATTCGTTACAACGTTGACCTACCTCCAATTCCATTGGTTGCACCAAAAGGTTCAGTGAGAAATTACGCACCTGAAATTGCACCAACAGAAGAGGTTGGCGAATTGCTACTTGCTCAAGGCTTTGCCTTGGCAGGAGCAGGTGTTCAAGTTCAAGGTTGGAATGCAACTGAGCAGGTTTACGCAGCTCTTGAGGTAAACACTGTTGCTCGAAATAAATATTCAAAGATCAATAAGGTTGTTGCTTGGGGTAATTCACTCGGCGCACTTTCATCTCAAAGCATGGCTGAGCAATATCCAGGGCTTTTTGATGCAGTTGGCGCAATGTGTCTTGCAGACTCAGCACTTGCTGAGATCACAATGGCTGGAGATTTCCTTTGGGGAGTAAAGACATTCTTTGATCCATCGATCAAAGCTGTTGGCTACTCAGCTGGAACAGCCGGATACATGGAAATGCTAGGAGATATTGGCAAGGTACTCACAGTAATTGGAACTATCCAAGCTGCGATTACTGCAAATCCACTAGCACCAACATGGCCTGCAACCTCAACAGTTCCAGATGCATTAAAGGCTCTTCCAGTGCGAAGCGCAATTTTAATGATCGGTTTGATGTCAGGTGTTTCAACACAATCAAGCACATTTGATGCATCAAGTGGACCAGCTGGTGCACTTGAAACTGGATTTGGATTGTTAATTAGCCCAGCACTTGCAGTTCTTGAGAATGGTTTCTCAGCTGCAGTACTTGCTGTGATTGCAAATTACGATCTAGAACAACGTGCTGGCGGAATCATATTTGATAACTCAAATACTGATTATGTTGCACGTCTTGGTTCAGATGCTGATACATATGCTGCAGCACTTTCTGGTGCAAGCAAAGGTATTGCTGGAATGGGTGCTTACTTAAACAAGTTAAACCCAGCCGCTCCTCGTGTTAAAGCTGATCCAGCTGCTGTTGCAAAGATCCAAGAGATCTACGGATTAAAGGGTGCAATTACTGCTCCTACAATCACGATTACAGCAACTGCTGACCAGATAACACCTCCAGGTGCTACTCAATACTTAATTGATCAGTACACATCTGCTGTTTCAGATGGCAAGGCAACTAAGGGTATGTTGGTTAATATCTGGAACAAGCCAGCCGATGAATACACGCAATTTAGTGCTGCTGGTTCTCCAGTTAAGCCTGCGTTAGATACAAATGGAACCGGCCACTGTAACTTCACAACAAGTCAATACATGACTGTTGCTAAGTTGCTGGGCGCTGCCGCCAAATCAGGCAAGGCTCCATCTGCAAAGACAGTTAGTGCAGCAATCAAGAATGATTCAAACTTGTTTGTTGATCCTAACTACCGCGCTCCATTGCTTAAGTATCGTCAATAAGTAATGCGAATCCGCTAGATATCTAGTTGAAAGGGCCCCAGGAAACTGGGGCCCTTTCTTTATCTATAAACTAACCACCACTATGGAAATCTTGATCGACTCAGTAGAGCAAATGCACCAGCTCGGCGCCAAACTTGGCGCAAAGCTTAAAAGCGGTGATGTGGTTGTTTTAACTGGGGAATTAGGAAGTGGAAAAACCACGCTAACGCAAGGTATCGGTTCAGCTTTTGGAGTTGCATCAGTTACATCTCCAACATTTGTGATTAGCCGAGTTCACAAGGGTGAGCCAAATTTTATTCATGTTGATGCATACCGATTAATTGGAAGTGATTTAAACGCATTTGCGGATTTAGATTTTGAAAGTTATTTGAAAAATAGTGTTTTTGTCATTGAGTGGGGATCAGATTTTGTTAACACCCTTACTGATCAATTTCTAGAGATAATTGTCAAGCAAGTTGAAAATGAGAACTCAAGGGAAGTCAGCGTTATACCAACTGGCGAAAGATGGGCTGGGCTCCAATTGTGAGTACCGTTCTAGCAATTGACACCTCAACCTCACAGACATCAGTTGCGGTTGTTAAGGATGGTGAGGTTCTATTCACGCAAAGCCATAATGATCCATTAGCTCATGGTGAGTATTTACCTAAGTTAGTAGCACAAGCATTGCAAGGTGTTCCACAGATTGATTTAGTTGCGGTTGGTATGGGGCCTGGTCCTTTTACTGGATTAAGAGTTGGAATAGTTTTTGCCCAAAGTTACGCACTTGCCTGTGGAATTAATTGGGTTGGAGTGTGCTCATTAGATGCAATGGCAAATTCAATCTCTGATTCTGATTTTATTGTTTCAACAGATGCAAGACGTAAGGAAAGATATTGGGCAAGATATAAAAATGGCTCACGAATTACCGAACCTGCCGTGAACCAAATACAGGAGTTAAATAAGTTTGATGTTCCAATCTATGAAGAGGGTCAATACTTTCCAGATCCAGTGGCTATCGCAAAGCTTGCATTAAGCAATGAATCTGTGTTGCAACCAATTTATTTACGAAAGCCCGATGCATATCCACTTCCAGAGGGAATTAAGTTTCGAGCAATGACATCCCTTGATTTAGTTCCAGCATCTGTAATTGAAAAAGAGGTTTATCAAAAAGCTGCTTGGTCTATTGCGCAGTTTAAAGAGGAGTTTGCCAAAGCACCTAAAAATGCGCAGTACTTAGTGGCAGAGCATGAGGGGGAGTTAGTTGCCTATGCTGGGATATTTTTCGTAGCCGATGTAGCAGATATTCACACTATTACCGTGAGTGAAAAATATCGACGTAAGGGGATTGGCCGAGAGTTATTAAAGCGGTTAATTGATTGGGCTAGAGTCAAACAAGCAATGGCAATCATGCTTGAGATGAGATTAGGAAATGACCAAGCCCGTCCGCTATATGAATCTTTTGGATTTAGTGAGGTTTCAAAAAGAGAAAATTATTATGGACCAGGGCTTACTGCAGTTGTAATGCGCAAGGAGCTTAAGTAATGGCACTGGTATTAGGAATTGAAACCTCATGCGATGAAACAGCGGTTGGAATTGTTGATAATCGTAGATTGCTGGCCAATGTTATTTCTTCAAGTGTTGCAGAGCATGCAAGATTTGGTGGCGTAGTGCCTGAAGTTGCAAGTAGAGCTCATCTTGAATCAATGCAGCAGGTGATCAAACAAGCATTAGCTGATGCCAAGATTGGCTTAAATGATATTGATGCAATCGCAGTTACTGCAGGTCCTGGATTAATTGGAGCATTATTAGTTGGTGTAAGTAGCGCATCTGCTCTTTCACTTGCCCTAGATAAACCGTTGTATGGAGTAAATCACCTCTCATCTCATATTGCTGTTGACTCATTAGATAATGAGAAGAAACTAACTCCCACCATTGCCTTACTTGTAAGCGGTGGTCACACATCATTGTTAAAAGTTAATAACTTGGTAAGTGATATTGAAGTACTTGGTGCAACTATTGATGATGCAGCAGGTGAGGCATTTGATAAGGTGGCAAGAATTATGGGTCTTGGTTTTCCTGGTGGGCCAATTATTGATCGAACTGCAAATGATGGTGATTTCTCTAAAATACAATTTCCACGAGGGCTATCTTCATCATCTGATTTGATAAATCATAGATTTGATTTTTCTTTTTCTGGGTTAAAAACTGCAGTTTCAAGGTACTTAGAAAAGAGTGCAGATTATAAAAAAGCAGATGTTGCCGCATCTTTTCAAGAAGCAGTAGTTGATGTTTTGATTACAAAATCTATTTCCGCCTGCAAAGAAAGTGGTATTGATAGCCTAGTTATTGCCGGAGGAGTTGCCGCAAACTCAAGGCTTCGCCAATTAGCAGCTGAAAGATGTAATGCATCCGGAATAAAGCTTTCAATTCCACCAATTCAGCTCTGCACTGATAATGGCGCAATGGTTGCAGCCCTTGGCAGCCTTGCCATAAATCATGGCG
>CALPKA020000027.1 GCA_943324025.2 Bifidobacterium breve
GATTATCTTGCCTCACTTTCTCTCTTTAAAGATTCAACATGTCGCCAGTTTTCTGGAAGTAAATGGTCTAGAACATCATCCACAGTTACTGCACCAAGCAAACGCTCATTTGAATCAACAATAGGCACAGCCAGTAGGTTGTAGCTAGCTAAATATGATGAAACTTCACTCAAAGTTGCTTCCGGTGCAAGGGGTGCAATATCTGTATCTAATATCCCGCCCAAAAGAGTTGCAGGTGGTTCGCGGAGCAATCTTTGAATATGAACCACACCCATCAATCTTCCGGTTGGTGTTTCAATCGGTTGGCGACAGACAAATACTTGGGATGCTAATCCTGGAGCAACCTCTGAGAGGCGAACTCGAGAAAGTGCTTCAGCAACAGTTGCATCAGCAGTTAAAACTATTGGTTCAGGAGTCATCATTCCACCGGCTGAATAATCTTCGTAATCCATTAAACGTTGAACATCTTCAGCATCTTCCGGTTCCATTAATGCCAAGAGAGCCTGAGCTTTTTCTTTTCCTACTTCACGAAGCAAATCTGCAGCATCATCAGGATCCATCTCTTCAAGCACATCAGCTGCGCGCTCTCCTTCAATTTCTGCAAGTAATTCAACGCGAGAAGCTTCATCCATCTCTTCAAGCACATCAGCAAGGCGCTCGTCATCTAATGCACGGGCAATCTCTACTCGGCGTTTGATATTCAGATCGTGTAAAACAGAGGCTAAGTCAGCTGCGCGAAGATTTGCTAAGGTTCCTAATAAATTGCTTACACCTTGATGTGTTTCTGGAATATTGATTCCAGAAATTTCACTCCAGTCAACAGTAGATGATGCACCACGCTTACGAAAACCTGAGCCACGCTTCATTACGTGAACTTTTTCAATAAACCAATCGCCAGTTTTTGAAAGCTCCATGGCAACATCTTCAACTGTTACCTTTTCATCATTTTCAATTAAAGTTACAGAGCGATCCAACATTTCTGATAAAACGGTTATTTCATTGGTTCTAGGTTCAAATCTGCGCATGTTAAGTAAGCCGGTGATAATTACATGGCCATTATCAATTGAAGTTACTCTTGTAATTGGTACAAAAATTCTTTTCCGTGGTGGAACTTCAACTATGAATCCCAAAATTCGTGGTGGTTGATTATTGGAACGCAGGGTTGCGACAGCATCCCTAACCTTTCCAAGTTGATCACCATTTGGGTCAAAGACCGCGGTGCCAGCTAATCGGGCTAGGAATACTCGATTTAGGGCTGAGCCTTTACTTGTATTCATAGGCTAAGGGTATCGGCTCGATACCGATTCATAACAATAATTAAATTTATAGATAGGTTCTACCCATGAAGGATCAAGACCACACCAAACTGCCTACGGGCAGGGATATTCCATTTTTGATTCTTGGGGTGCTTGGAATTGGCTCATCAGGCCCAATTATTGCAAAAGCAACTATGCCAATTCCAACCATGATTTTCTGGCGAAATTTAGTTGGTGCATTAATCATGATGCCATTCGCATTAGCACGCAAAGAGTGGAAAACTAAATCACAATTAAATGCTATCCGCTGGGCAGTTGTTGCAGGCATTCTGCTTTCTACACATTTTATTTGTTTTTTTTGGGCCATGAAACTAACTAGTGTTGCAACTGGTACTGCACTAACTGCAACTCAACCAATTTTTGCAGCGTTATTTATTAAATTAGCTGGTGGGCATATTCCAAAGAAATCAATAGGAGGAATGATTATTGCCTTTATATCAGTTGTTTTGATAACTGGTATCGACTTAAATCTTTCAGTTAGGGCTTTTCAAGGAGATTTATTGGCAGTATTTGGGGGAGCTGTCGGAGCTGCTTATATGATGATTGGTGCAAGTGCTCAAAAAAATATTTCAACTTCCACCTTCACTTCAGTTTGCTATTCAACATGCGCAATACTGATTCTCCCAGTGGTACTTATCACTGATTCAAATCTGACTGGCTACTCTACAAATGAATGGTGGCTATTAGCGGGCTTAATAATTGGAGCTCAGTTTCTTGGTCATACTTTGTTTAATTTCACACTCAAACGTGTTTCTCCCGCAGTCGTTTCTTTAGTTGTGTTCTTCGAAGTTCCCGTTAGTGCCTTGTTAGCATTTGTTTGGCTAGGCCAACAACCACCTGCAGGAACGATTCCTGGAATTATTGGATTGTTATTTGGATGCACACTTTTTGTTTTGAGATCAAATCAACCGGAGTCAAAATAAGTGATAGATCTACATACACATACAACTTTTAGTGATGGCACAGATTCACCAACAGATTTAATTAACAAGGCAATGGCTGCCGGAATATCAGTAATTGGATTAACCGATCATGATTCCACCAGCGGCTGGCAAGAAGCAATCAATGCATTAAGGCCTGGTATATCTCTTGCGCCGGGTGCTGAAATATCTTGCCAAACTGAAGATGGCATAAGTGTGCATATTTTGGGATTGTTATTTGATGAGAACGACACTGCACTTGCAAAAACCATGGCCCAGACAAGAGAAAATAGGCATGGGCGAATGAAAAAAATCATTGCTCGAATTAACCAGGCTGGCATAGATATAACAATGGCAGATGTTCTAGAGCAGTTATCTGATGGTGCAACTTTAGGAAGACCACATTTAGCTGATGCATTAGTAAAAAAAGGTGTTGTATCAAGTCGCGATGAAGCTTTTGCTCAGATGCTGCACAATAAATCTAAATTCTATGTTTCCCATTATTCACCAACGCCAGAGGATGCAATCAAACTAATTAAATCTGCTGGTGGGGTTTCAGTTATTGCCCATCCAATGGCTTCACATCGCGGCCGAACTATCTCACTTGAAACTTTTGGGTCACTCATTCGAGCAGGGCTTGATGGAATTGAAGTTGACCACAGAGATCATTCACCAGATGAAAAAACTCAACTTATCCAACTAGCCCGTGAATACAATCTAGTAATGACTGGTGCAAGTGATTATCATGGAAATGGAAAACTTAATTTGTTAGGTGAATACAACACCCATCCAGATCAATGGGAGCGGTTAGAAGATAGAGCGGATAAGCGCCGAGTTATTGCTGGTTAATTATTGGTTTGCGAAACCAACGCGACGATCTGAAGATTCACCAACTTCAACATAACTAATCTTGCTTGCAGGCACTAAAACTTCTCGACCTTTGGTATCGCTTAGCGCAAGTACGCCAGAGGATTTAATAGCTTCATTAACTTTTGCAATTACTTCAGATTGCGTACTTTCACATTCAAAATTGAGTTCACGAGTGCTATCTGAGATACCTATTTTAACCTCAGTCTTTGTTGTGCTCTTTGATGCAGTTTTTGTAGTAGCCATGCCTAAACTCTATCTATTACTGGAGGAGTTTGCGAATTTAAGATTGTGATTTAGGAAACCCAGAGATTCCTCGCCATATTAAATTCATTACCAACTCAGTTGCACGCTTTCGATCAATTTTGCCATCGCGGTCCAACCAGTGCCTTGCCGTAGTTTGAACAGTGCCAATAATTCCCACCGCGAGCATCATCGACTCTTCTTTACCTAACCCAGTATCGATTGAAATTACTGCACTAACCGCGGCCGCACAGTCATAGGTCATTCGATTAAGCCGCTCTCTAACTTGCGGCTCCAAATTCATATCACTTTCAAAAAGAAGGCGGAAAGCCTCACCTTCGTTATCAATAAATCCAAAATATGCCTCAACTGTTGCAGCCACTCGTGAAGAGTTTTCACGGTTTGAAGCAATTGCTTTTTGAATTGCAAAAACCAAAGAATCAATATGTAAATCGAGGACAGCTAGATAAAGATCAAGTTTTGAAGGAAAGTGTTGATATAAAACTGGCTTACTTACATTTGCACGATCTGCAATTTCATCCATTGCTGCGGAGTGGTATCCAGCAGCAGTAAAGACTTCAAGAGCTGCAACTAGAAGTTGGGCACGCCTCTCATCGCGAGGCAGTCGAGCAGACTTATCTTCACTCATCATTTAATTCTAATCTCATATTGGAGAGATTGTCAGGTTTTAAGCAATTTATAGTTATATTGTGCGTGTGAATTCATCAAAAAGATTACTTCTCGTCCATGCTCATCCAGATGATGAGACTATAAATAATGGTGTAACTATGGCCAAGTATGCGGCTAATGGAGTTGAGGTAACTCTTGTTACTTGTACGCGAGGTGAAGAAGGTGAAGTACTTGTTGAAAGTTTAGCCAATCTTGCAAGTAGCGCTGATGACAAATTAGGAGAGCATCGAGAGATTGAGCTTAAAGATGCAATGCATGAATTAGGAATTAAAGATTTTAGATTCTTAGGAGCGCCAAATTTAAAATGGCGCGATAGTGGAATGATGGGAACTGCTCAAAATGATCGAAAAGATGTTTTCTGGCAAGCAGATTTAGAAATTGCAGCCGCCGAGTTAGTAACGATAATTCTTGAAATCAAGCCACAAGTTCTAATTACATATGACGAGATTGGTGGCTATGGGCATCCAGATCATATTAAGGCTCACCTTGTTGCAATGCGGGCTGCTGAACTTGCAGAATCCCGTGGATGGAAAATTGAAAAAATATATTGGAATACGATGCCAAAATCAGTTATTCAAATGGGTATTGAGAAAATGAAAGAGGTTGGCTCAGACTTTTTCGGGGCTGAAAGTGCTGATGATCTGCCTTTTGCTAAGCCAGATGAATTGGTCACCTCAGTTATAAAAGCACCTGAGTACGTTCCACAAAAATTAGCTGCAATGAAGGCCCATGCAACTCAGATTTCTGTTGATGGACCATTTTTTGCACTCTCAGATAATTTAGGCCTGTCAGTTTGGGGAGATGAGTACTACACATTAGTTAAGGGAAAACCTTCAGAGCCTTTTGATGATAATGGCCGAGAGTTAGATTTATTTGCAGGCGTCAACTTATGAATTTGCTTAAATCAATATTCTTTGGAGCATTGGTTGGATTTGGCTCCGTAATGCTTCATAATTTTGCATCCCCATTTGGCTTGGTTGCATCATTTATTCTTACCTATCTGGGAATAAGAATTATTAAAGATAAATTCTTTTATATGCGCTATCAAATTCTTGCATCAGCTGCCTGGCTTGGAGTTGTTATAGCTGCTGGTACACCTGGAGTAGGAGATGAGATTTTGATTATTGGAAACACCAACGGAAATCTTTTCCTAGTCGGCGGCTTTTTGTCCATTATTTTTGCCTTAGTAAAATCACGCTCAAGATATCGCTAGATTATCCATTCCCAACTTTGACCCTCTTTACTATCTTTAACTGCAATTCCTTGCTCTTGTAGCAATTTACGAAGTCGATCACTCTCCTCATAATCACCTTGTTGCCTGGCCGCAGCACGTTTATCCAGAAGTTGCAGCTGATCACTGGAAGCAACTTTTTGTTCAATTTGCTTAAATAAGTTTAATCCCAGAATTTGATCGACTTTAAAAAATATTTGATACTTTGTTGCATCTGTAACCTCTTCAGATTTTTCAAGTGATCTTAGTTTTTGTAATGCCCTTGGAGTATCAAGATCTTGTTGCAAATCTGCTAAAACCTCAGTAATCCATTTCTCTGCCAAAACCTGATCAACTTTGGAATCTTGCTGCCAAATCAATGTTTTGCTGCGCCACCTTTGTAGTAATACATGAGCTGCTTTTAAACTATCCCAACTTAAATCCATCTGACTGCGATATCGATTTTCTAAAAAGCATAGGCGAAGTGCTAGTGGATCAATATGCTTTGCCTCTAAATCAGATACCAAAACAACATTTCCAGAACTTTTCGCCATCTTTCGTCCTTCAAATAATAGGTGTTCACCATGCACCCACATTGCTACTGATTCGCTGCCAATTGCTGCATTTGATTGAGCCCGCTCATCTTCATGATGAGGAAATCTTAAATCGATTCCACCTAAGTGCAGGTCGACAAAATTGTTTAGATAGTGCAATGACATTGCTGAACATTCAATATGCCAACCAGGAAATCCTTTACCCCAAGGTGAATCCCAAATCATTTCACTTCGATTACCTGCCGCTTTCCACAACGCCCAGTCTGCATGGAATTTTTTAGCACCATCTTCGGTGTATTCAAAGCGGTGACCTGGTTTAAGTGAATCCAATCTATTTCCACTAATCGCGCCATAGCCTTGGAAAGATTGGGCTGAGAAATAAACGCAATTATCAGTTCCCACATAAGCATGCTCTTTTTCAATAAGTTCGGTAATTAAGTCCTGCATTAATTTAATACACTCACTTGCCTTCGGATATTTATCCGCTGGATTAATATTTAGTTTTGCAAGATCTTTGTGAAATCTACCTTCATAAATTCGAGCAATCTCAAATGGATCTTTGGATTCGGCTTTTGCTTGGGCCAACATTTTGTCCTCAACAAAATCTTCTGACATATGTCCTACATCGGTGATGTTTTGAATGAAGCTAACTTTAAATCCAAGGTATTTAGCTAACCTTGTTATCAAATCTCCAAGCAGAAAAGTTCTTAAATTTCCAACATGCGCATCCCGATACACAGTTGGACCACAGCTATAAACTCTGATTGTTTTGCCATCACTACAAACCAGTGATTGTAATTGTCGAGATTTTGTATCA
>CALPKA020000028.1 GCA_943324025.2 Bifidobacterium breve
AAGTTTCCTGCTGCATCGTAACGAGCTGGCATTCCGTATTGAGTTGGATCAAAGGCTTCAATTTCAACCTCTTGGCCTTCATTAGCTTGCTTCAGAGATAAAGAAATACGGCGACGCTCTAAATCAATATCAATAATCTTTACAAATAACTTGTCTCCAACCTGAACAACCTGCTCAGGAATTTCAACATGTCTTTCGGCTAACTCTGAGATATGTACTAAACCTTCAATGCCTTCAAAAACTTTGATAAATGCACCGAATGGCACCAACTTAGTAACTTCACCCGGAACTACCTGATTAATTGTGTGAGTTCTAGCGAATGCTTGCCATGGATCTTCTTGAGTTGCCTTCAAAGAAAGTGATACGCGCTCTCTTTCAAAATCTACTTCAAGTACTTCAACGGTAACTTCATCGCCAACTTCTACAACCTCTGATGGATGATCGATGTGCTTCCATGAAAGTTCAGATACGTGCACTAAGCCATCTACTCCGCCAAGATCAACGAAAGCACCAAAATTAACAATTGATGAAATCACACCAGAACGTACCTGGCCTTTTTGAAGTTGATTTAGGAATGTGGTTCTAGAAGCTGATTGAGATTGTTCTAGGAAAGCTCGACGAGACAAAACTACGTTGTTACGGTTTTTGTCTAATTCTATAATTCTGCACTCTACTTGCTGGCCGATATATGGAGTTAGATCTCTTACTCGTCTCATTTCTACCAATGATGCAGGCAAGAAACCACGAAGACCGATATCTACAATTAGTCCGCCCTTAACAACTTCAATAACAGTTCCAGTAACAACTTCATCGCGCTCTTTTTTGCCTTCAACATCGCCCCATGCTTGTTCATATTGGGCGCGCTTCTTAGAAAGAATTAAGCGACCTTCTTTATCTTCTTTTTGTAGAACTAAAGCTTCTACTCGATCTCCTACTTTTACTAATTCGCTTGGGTCAACATCATGTCGGATTGATAATTCACGAGATGGAATAACGCCTTCGGTTTTATAACCGATATCAAGTAAAACTTCTTCACGGTCTATTTGAACAACTATTCCAGAGACTAAATCACCATCATTAAAATTCTTGATTGTGCCTTCGATAGCGGCTAAGAAATCTTCTGCAGATCCAACATCATTTACGGCAATTTGAGAGGGTGTCATTAGGTAGGTGTACTCCGGGTAAAACAACTAGTAGGGACAGGGACGGGCAAGAGTACTTTCGAACGTAGGCAAGGGTCAAACCGGTAGGGTCTAGAATGATTTAATGAGTAGGTATTCGCAGGTTCTCTCCAATAAATCAGGACAATATCTGTTGATTAGCTCATTTCCGGCTCGTTTGGCCTATGGAATGATCTCACTGAGCATATTTTTTAAGGTTCAACAAGCAACCGGGTCAATAGCTGCTGCAGGGCTGGCAACCGGAGTAAATGGCGTTGCCGGTGCAACAACAGCCGGTCTGCGCGGGAGTTTAATAGATAAATATGGAATGAAAATTCCACTTAGATTTTTTGCTCCTACTTATGCTTTACTGATTTTACTTTTTTCAAGCGGATCATCAAAAACTCAATTGATTGTTTTTGCAGGAATTCTAGGGCTATCAGCACCGCCAATAAACTTATCAATAAGACCACTTTGGAAAGTGACAGTCACAAAAGATCAAATTAGAACTGCATATGCTATCGATACTGCGGTAATGAATTCAGTTGGTGTATTCGGCCCTTTACTAGCGACCACATTGTCCTTGTCGAAAACTCCTGAATTAGCCTTACAAATCTGTTCAGGCCTTATCTGCATCGGTGGATTAGCACTTTCTAAATCCCCACAACTAAAAAGATGGAAACCAGAGATTAAAACCTCAAAGGATCTAGCCATCTGGAGAACTCCTGCTATGCAGCTTCTCATGATTGAAGGTGTCTTTATTGGATTGGGATGGGGTGCATTTGATATTGCCATCCCTGCATTCACAACCCTAGAAAACATCCCGCATCGAACCGGCTTTATTTTCGCGATCATGGCAATTGGTAATGTGATCGGCGGTCTCGTAGCTGGCATGGTTTCAAGGAAAACATCTTCTTTTGCAGCTTTTAAACGAATATATTTTTATTGGTTCATTTTTTCACTGCCACTGGCATTCACTTATCCAAATTGGTCAATGATGCTAGTTACTGCAACTATGAGTTTAATGGCAGGAGGTTTGCAAGTTTTCTACTTAGAAATTAGTGAGGCCGTTCGGCCAAAAGGAACAGCAGTTGCGGCTCTAGGTTGGCTCTGGACGGTTGAGGGAACCTTTGCATCACTTGGCACTGCGTTGGGTGGTTATATCTCAGAACATTTCTCACCTAGATATTGTCTAGCGCTAACCACTCTCTGCGTTGGAATTGGTTATTTAATAATGAGAAGTGGTGCTAATTTATTGAAATCGGCTGATCGAATCCCAACAGAAAATGAAGATACTGAAGCTTGGGAAGCAAATCTGGACACTAACAAATAGTTAGTGAGCAGCTAAATCCCAGCTTTTTCCAATTCCTATATTGACATCAAGTGGAACACTAAGTTTAAAAGCGTTAGACATTTCTTTTTTAACTATTGCTGATAACTGATCACTTTCACCTGGTGAAACCTCCAGAATAAGCTCATCGTGAACTTGCAGAAGTAACCGAGATTTAAGATTTTTCTTATTAATTTGAGTATCAACATTTAACATTGCAATTTTAATTATGTCTGCTGCCGATCCTTGTATTGGTGCATTTAGTGCAGCTCGTTCAGCAATCTCTCTTCTTTGTCTGTTCTCATGGTTTAGATCAGGCAAATACCTTTTTCTACCCAATATAGTTTCGGTGTATCCCTTCTCGCGAGCTTTGACCACCACTGTTTTCAAATAATCCCGGATCCCACCGAATCGTTCGAAGTATTTACTCATAAGCTCACTTGCAGCATTTGGATCAATATCTAATTGTTGAGCCAAACCAAATGAAGATAAACCGTAAGCTAATCCATATGACATTGCTTTAATTGTTCGACGCATTTCAGCATCAACTTTATTTTTTTCAACACCAAAAACTTGGGAAGCTACAGTTGAATGTAAATCCTCCCCTGATTCGAAAGCAGAAATAAGGCCTTTATCCTCGGAAAGATGAGCCATAATTCTCATCTCAATTTGGGAATAATCAGCAGTCATTAGTTCAGTAAATGGTTTAAGAGGAATAAAGCAGTCTCGAATACTCCTACCTTCCTCTGTCCTAATCGGAATATTCTGTAGATTAGGCTCAGTGGAAGACAAACGTCCAGTTGCTGCAACAGTTTGTTGGAAACTTGTATGGATTCTTGAGTTTGCATCCGTTGCAAGAATTAACCCATCAATTGTGGTTAACAGCTTACTTGTTTCGCGAATTCGCAGCAGGTGCTTAAGTAATGGATGACTCGTTTTAGATTCTAGCCACTCTAAACTTTCGGCATCTGTTGTAAAACCCGTTTTAATCTTCTTGGTTTTTGGAAGCTTTAACTCATCAAATAAAACAGCTTGTAATTGCTTAGGAGAATTAACATTGAATTCATGTCCTGCCTCTTTATAAGCTGACTGAGTTTCATGGGCAACAATCTCAGAAAAATGCTTGGATAAATCCGATAATTTCCTCCCATCGACTCCAATACCAACTTCTTCCATCGATGCCAAAAGTAGAAGCGTAGGTTGCTCGAGATCCACATAAAGTGAAGACATACCCTTCGAATCAATTTCAGATTGCAAAATCGAGTGAATCTGAAATATCCATGAAGCAGACAATGGATCAAAATCAAAAAACAAATCATTTACATTTGTATTTACACCTAACAACCTTTCAGCTAAATCCAATAAGCCTAAATTTCTACTTCCTGGATTAACCAAATACGCGAGTAATTCAACATCTGCATTTAATCCCAGCATTCCCAAAATTTTGATGGGCGGTTTGGCACCGTGCACATACTTTTGTAAATTCTGATTTTCAATCCATTTTCCAATTTTTTCAGATCTAACTAATAGCACTTCGTTTGCAGAAAGCGCCACTGAATACTCCTGCAATCTATTTTCCAGAAAATGAAACGCAATTGCAATGGGAAGGTTGTGTTTTGCAAGTAAAACATCTAATTCCTCGGATTTTAACTCTCTAACCTGAATTGGTATTTCCTTAATTACTTCCTGCCCTTTTTGTGGCAAACTTTTAATTCTCTCTCGTAGCGCTTTAATCTCTAGCTTTTCAAAGAACTTATTAATTAGATCCGCATCAAATCCACTCCAATTAAGATCTGGAATGTCTGCAGAGAGATCCAGATCATCTAATAAATGAGTTAGTTCTCTGTTCAATTTTATTGATTCAATATTTGCTCGTAACGACTCCCCTACCTTGCCGGATATCTCACCTGCGTGCTTTAAAAGATTAGTTAATGAACCGTAATCAGCTATCCATTTTGTAGCAGTTTTTTCACCAACGCCGGGAACTGAAGGCAGATTATCACTAGGGTCCCCTCGCAATGCTGCAAAATCTGGATACTGAGTTGGAGTTAACCCATATTTTTCAAAGACTGAAGTTGGCGTCATCCGTGACATTTCAGTCACGCCTTTTTTAGGATACAAGACTGTAGTTTTATCATTTACTAACTGGAAGGAATCACGATCTCCAGTGCAAATCAAAACTTCAAATCCTTGCGTTTCTGCTTTCTTTGCAAACGTGGCAATAATGTCATCTGCTTCAAAGCCTGGTAACTCAAAATGCCTTATTGCAAAACAATCAACCATCTCGTTGATGTGAGACATTTGAGATCTAAATTCATCTGGCGTACTCGCTCGATTCGCTTTGTATTCAGGAAATTTCTCTGTACGAAAGGTTTTGCGAGAGACGTCAAAAGCTATGGCAATATGGGTTGGTTTTTCTTCCTTGATTAAATTAATAAGCATAGAAGCGAAACCATAAACAGCATTGGTTGGCTGCCCTTCTGAGGTTTTAAAATTATCAACCGGTAGGGCAAAAAAAGCCCGATATGCCATGGAATGACCATCAATAAGCAATAAACGCTTTGCAGTACCAGTCATATTGGGATTCTAATTGCCCCAACAGGTTAAACTTCAGAACATGAGCGATTATTTAGAGATTATTCGACAAAGAGGTTCTGGTGCCTTAGATAAGAAAATGGGCATCGAAATAACAGAGGCCTCACCCAATAGATTAGTAGGAACTATGCCGGTTGAAGGTAATACCCAACCGATTGGCCTCTTGCATGGTGGCGCCAATGTAGTTCTAGCCGAAAGCTTAGGTTAGATTGGAACTCAACTGCATGCAGGTCCAAATCGAAGAATTGTTGGGGTTGATATAAATGCAACCCATCATAAATCTGCAACTTCAGGAATAGTTACAGCTGTTGCGACGGCGGTCACGCTAGGAAAAACTCTATGCTGTTATGAAGTAGAGATTACTAATGACAAAGGCGAACGAACCTGTAGCGCAAGAATAACCTGCCTAATTCTGGCAGAGCGGTAATCAACGATCCGGAGCTGACTCCGGAGATATAACGGCTTGAGCTACCTGTTTCATTGAAATTCTTCTATCCATTGCAGTTTTTTGTATCCAGTTAAAACTTTCAGGTTCTGATAAATTCATCGCTTTCATAAGAATACCTTTTGCACGATCAATAATCTTGCGAGTTTCCAATCGATCATACAAATCTGCAACCTCTGACTCAAGGGATTTCATTTGTCGATGTCTACTTATGGCAATTTCTATTGCCGGTAAAAGATCATTGATCGAGAATGGCTTTACAACATATGCCATCACCCCAGCATCACGTGCTCTTTCGATTAAATCCCGTTGACTAAACGCTGTGAGCATTAATACTGGAGCGATCGAAATTATTTGCTCAGCTGCAGTAATGCCATCCATTTCTGGCATTTTCACATCCAAAATTGCAAGATCGGGTTTATGAAGCTTTGCTAACTCAACCGCAACTGCTCCATTTTCTGCCTGTGCAACAACCTCATAGCCAGACTCAGTTAGCATTTCCACTAAATCCAATCGAATAATAGTTTCATCCTCGGCAACTAAGATGCGTAATTTCTCTGATTTGTTATTCATGTGCCTCGAGTCGGATTCGAACCGACACTATACGGTTTTTGAGACCGTCCTCTCTACCGTTGGAGTACCGAGGCGGAAGAGGTAAGTAGTTTATAGTGGAAAGGTTTTATTACTAAATTACTTGCGGTAAGCGGGGGCAACGCCAGATACTGCATCACCAATTTTGTGGACACGCATTGCGTTGATTGATCCTGGAATTCCAGGTGGTGAACCGGCAACGATCAATACTAAATCACCAATATTTACACGTTTAGAATTAATCAAAATAGTGTCAACTTGCATAACCATCTCATCAGTATGGTTCACAACTGAAGTCAACATGGACTCCACTCCCCAGGACAGGGCCAAACGATTATATGTACCTGTATCTGGCGTTAGAGCAAGCATTGGAATTGGTGAACGTAATCTAGACATTCTCCGGGCAGAATCACCACTTTGAGTAAATGCAACTAAATATTTAGCTCCAACTGTAAGTCCTACCTCTGTTGCAGCCTTTGTAATTGCACC
>CALPKA020000029.1 GCA_943324025.2 Bifidobacterium breve
AGATTAAAAATATTCGAACTGGCGAGGTGATCTCTGCAGAAGAAAGCCCAGTGAATATTTCTGGCCTAAAAAATGGCACAAAATACACGTTTTCTGTCTCCGCAACTAACTCACTAGGTACCTCTGTCGCGGTTAATTCAAATTCAGTAACACCACAATCGGCTTGGAAAAACACAGTTATAGATCCACAATCTGACGCGAAATATCTTGCAACTGGAACGTTTATGGGTAAGCCAGTAATTGCATATAGCGACAGCGCATCCGGAGATTTAAAACTTGCAACCTATTCAGCTAATAAATGGAGCATTAAGACTATCGACGGAAATTCAAGTTCGCTTGGAAAAACCACAAACGATGTATCTGGTTATCTTTCTCTATGTACATCTGTGGTTGGAAAAACAAATTACTTGCATCTGTTTTACACTGATTTAAAAGAAAAAGATCTTAGGTATGCAGTTTATGATGGCAAGAACTGGGAATATGAAATCGTTGACGGTAATGGACCAAATATTCAAGACTATAAAGAGGTTGCTCGAATACGTGGTGGTTCAGATGTAAGTATTTCAAACGCATGTGCTGTAACAGAAGATGGGGTGCAAGTTTTTTATCGAGATGAATCCCAGGGAATTTTGCTCGGCGCAGTAAAAAACGTTATTGACTGGAGCTATGAGATTGTTGATGGAGATAAAGACACAGAAGGTAGAACTACCGGTGATGTTGCATTTCACTTAAAGTCAGTAAAGGTAGGCAATAAAGTTCATTTAATTTATGACTCTGTACGTGGATTTGATCAAGATAAAAATGTAACTAAAGGTGAAGTTAGATATGCAACTCGAAGCAGTTCTGCCGCAGAAGACTGGAGTTATAAAACTTTAGATATTCCGAGTACAGGCGTAGCAGTCT
This sequence comes from Bifidobacterium breve, assembly GCA_943324025.2. GTDB lineage: Bacteria > Actinomycetota > Actinomycetes > Nanopelagicales > Nanopelagicaceae > Nanopelagicus. The sequence goes on from CALPKA020000029.1 coordinate 904, forward strand.
CTGGTTATGATGTAGGGATTTTTAATAGTACAAAAGGATTAAATGTTGGATGGTTTACCGGCACTATTACATCATTTCCGAATCCAAACAATATTAAGTACCAGTTGTTGGATGCCAAGATTGCTACCAATGTTGCAAAACCTGAATTTGGTATTCCGAACTCTCCGATTGCAATAGATGACAAAACAATTCTCTTTGGATGTCAACAAAGGTTATGTGCATTGAGTTTGGCAAATCGCAGTACAACACTTGTAAGTAATGGAAAAATAAAGTCTGGTGCGCTAAGTAGTTGGATCAGTTTAAATAAAATTAGATACGCCGTTGCCGGCGTATCTGGAAAATTGACTCTCTTGAAACCTTAGTTGGTTAAGAACTACTTGGCGTTTCTGCGTTGAATTCTGGTTTTCTTCAGAAGTTTCTAATGCTTCTTTTTAGCCATTCGCTTACGACGCTTCTTAATTACTGAACCCATTTTGCTCCTTTATAGATACTTGCTATGTGTAAAGATTACTAGTTAACGACTACTAAACCAAAACTTACACCCGAATCGGTGATTACAACTGTTCCAATTTCGTTATTTGCTTCAATGGCAACGGCGGGTGCGGTAAGCGTAAATGGTGCTACCACTTCGCCTTTTTTGCCTAAACCCAGCAATACTGGTGTTGGATTTTTTGGCTTCCAACTAGGTACACCTGTTATGGCACCACTTGATACAAATGTGACCCAAGCGTTTTTTCCATCTGCAGCTAACGCTGTTGATTTTGCAGAATATCTAAAATTCCAAGTCGGTTTTCCTAAAGCCGAAAATTTCGTAATCGCAGCTTCTGTTTTGTTTGAATACCTAACCGCACCTGCCTGTAATAAGCCGTAATCAATTGAATCCCATACGCGAGTTGTATTTTTCAAGGTTGCTCGAGCAACTTGCTGCACTTCACCAAGTATTGAAAGTTTTAGTGTGATTGCATCAGATTTGCTCAGAGATTTTGACTTAAGTAAGAGGTCTCCACTTGTTCCAACAACTGTCAAAGTGCCATCGGCGTTAGCAACTGAATCATTTAGTTGAGTACTTTTTGAACCAATTTTCACTAATGGTGAAAATACGCCATTTTTAGTTACAGATAGATAAAAACCTTGCGTAACTGCTTTGCCATAGATCGTTCCTACAATTGATAAATTGCTACCTGTAATCAGTATTTTCTTAGGGTTAATAACATTCTCGGAGACAAATTCGAAGGTGTTAAGCAAAATTCCGGTATTGCTGATTTGCCAAACTCTAACTCTGTTCATTGGAGTACTTGTAGTTGTTGATTGATCAAGAATCACATTATCTGGATTGAGAATTTTGGGTGGTGTTGGGGTGCTGCTTGAAACAACTGAGCCAGAGCTTGCACCTACTACCCAAATACTGCCATCTGTATCAATTGCAGCGGATGTGGCAATTTCACTACTTGCTTGACCCAATCTTAAATTCCAAAGTGGAGCACCAATTGATGAATAACTTGCCACAAATGCATCACTAGAACCAGATAGTGAACCACTAATCCAAGTTGAGTTTGGTGATTCAGTAGTACCAATCAAAATTACACTTACCGGGGTTAGAACCACATCACTTACTTGATCAGACTTCGTATAGGGTAATTCCACCAAAGCTTTGCTGCTTTTCATTGATGCAGCATTTACTGGAGCGATACTAAACAACGATACCGAGATAAGTACTGTCAATACTTTTTTCAAGCCAACTCCTGAGCCCGTTTTTCTGCAGCACTCATTGCTTGTAAAATAATGTTTTCAAAACTATTTTCAGAAAACACCTGTAGTGCGGCTGCAGTTGTTCCATTTGGACTTGTTACATTGGTGCGCAAAGTCGCAGCGTCCAGGCCACTTTCTTTTAGCATTGCGGCCGATCCTGAAATAGTTTCAATTGCCAAAGTTGTTGCGATCTCTCTTGTTAAACCTAACTCCACTCCAGCATTTACCATGGCTTCGATGAAATTAAAGAAATAGGCAGGACCTGAGCCACTTAATGCGGTAACTGCATTTAATTTATCTTCTGGTATTTGAATTACTAATCCTGTTGATGCAAAAATTTCATTTGCAATCTCTAAATGCCCTGCATTGGCGTATGTACCAGCTGCAATTGCGGATACACCTTTACCGATTAATGCAGGAGTATTTGGCATCACTCGAATCACTGGGTTCTTTGATCCTAAATTCTCTTCTATAAATTTTATGGTTTTACCCGCGGCAATTGAAATCACCAAACAGTCAGCTTTGATATTTGTCTTTAACTCGCTTAAAACCTTTGCCAAGTCTTGAGGTTTCACTGCCAATAGAATTACTTCACATTTCTGACCTATCTCAGAAATACTTTTTAGAGATACTTTTAAATTCGAGGATACTTCTTCGGCTTTCTCTAAGACCTTGTCGGTAATGCAGATTTGATCTGCCGTTGCCGATTTAGCTAAGAGACTCTTAATGATTGCCTGCCCCATTACCCCAACACCAACAAAGCCAATACATTTGCTCTTTAAAGTTCCACTCATACTTAAAGCCTACCCAATTAGTCTTTAACCACACTTCACCCTTAAACTATGGCGCTATGGCAACGAAAAACAGAGCGAAATCTAAGTTATCCAAGAATGAAGTAGCTCCAAATTTCGCGCGCGATTGGGTTGAGTTTGCTAACCCAGCAAATCCTGAGGAATTGTTCAAGTGTGATTTAACTTGGTTGACCTCATACTGGCAATGCATTTATGGAGATGGCTGCTGTGGCATTGATGCCGATAAACCAGATGCAGGCTGTTGCTCTGATGGTGCTTACTACACCAGCAAAGAGGATGAAGATCGAGTTTTGAAAGCTGCCAAGAAATTAACTCGAGCTGAATGGCAATTCTATGATCAAGCAAGAGCAAAAAAATCTGGTGGAAAATTACAAATAACTGAAATTGGATTAGACAAAGATCGTAAAACAAGAAAAGTGAAGGATTCATGCATTTTTCTAAATCGAGTTGGATATGAGGCCCCCGGTTATACCGGATCATTTGGATGTGCGTTACATCATTTAGCAGTTAGAGAACAAGTCCATTTTGTTGATACAAAGCCAGATATTTGTTGGCAACTTCCACTTCGCAGATCTTGGGAAACCCGAGAGATGGGCGACAAAGAAATAACAGTTGTGGTGATTGGTGAGTATGAAAGATTGGCATGGGGCGATGGTGGTGCAGATTTTGATTGGTACTGCACAAGTAATTCAGAAGCACATGTGGGAAGAGTTCCGGTTTATCAATCCAATAAAATTGAGTTAACTAAAATGATGGGTGAGGCAGGATATTTAGAGTTAGAAAAATTATGTGATAGTCGAATGGCTGCGATATTAGCCACTCGTAAGGCTCAAAAACGGCGTGAGCTGCCTTTATTTGTGATTCACCCAGCAACAAAGGCTGTGCAAGAAGGTAGATAGTCAGCGCTTGGCATTAGATTTGCGCCATGGCTAAAGCACCTGCAAAAGATCCATTTCGATGTGTGGAGTGTGGTTGGACTGCAACCAAGTGGGTAGGCAGATGTGGTGAATGCCAAGCCTGGGGCAGTGTTGAAGAAATAGCCGCTCCAAAAAAACTTTCATTAGTTGCAGGATCCATTACCTCTGCCGCAAAACCAATTGGTGATGTGGATTTAGCAAGTGCAAAAGCTAGAAGTAGTGGCGTTGGTGAGTTAGACCGAGTTTTAGGTGGTGGATTAGTACCAGGAGCTGCAATTTTATTGGCAGGTGAACCTGGCGTTGGTAAATCAACATTATTGTTAACAGTTGCAGCTGAAACAGCAAAACAAGGAATTCTTGCCCTCTATATAAGTGGCGAAGAGTCTGCTTCACAAGTGCGCTTAAGAGCAGAGCGATTAAATGCAATTGATAAAAATTTATGGCTGGCTGCAGAATCTGATCTTGGCGCTGTGATTGCCCATATTGATTCAGTGAAACCAGAGTTACTTGTCATTGACTCAATTCAAACTATCTCAAGCACCACAGTTGATGGCGCTCCAGGTGGTGTTACTCAAGTTAGAGAAATTGCAGCAGCTCTAATCAGAATTGCTAAGGAACGATCCATAACATTGGTTCTGGTTGGACATGTAACTAAGGATGGTTCAATTGCCGGGCCAAGGTTATTGGAGCATTTAGTTGATGTAGTACTTAATTTTGAGGGTGAAAGACATTCTAGGCTTAGATTAATCAGAACAATTAAGAATCGATTTGGCGCATCTGATGAGGTTGGATGTTTTGATTTAAATGATTCAGGAATAATTGGATTGCCAGATCCAACCGGTTTATTCACCTCTCGGCATACTCAACCGGTGCCAGGCACATGTGTAACAGTTGCTCTGGAAGGTAGAAGAGCTTTGCTTGCTGAAATTCAATCTTTGGTGAGTGCGCCAAACTCTGATGGTAGAGATTGGGGAAATTCAAGAAGAGTAACAAGTGGATTAGATAATGCCAGAACAGCTATGACTCTTGCTGTTTTAGAGCTAAGGGCTGGAATAAAAATATCTGGACGAGATGTTTATGTTGCAACCGTTGGCGGAATGAAAATAACTGAGCCATCTGCAGATTTGGCAGTGGCTCTCTCAGTTGCATCTGCTGCTAAAGGTTTGGCATTGCCTGCTGATTTAGTTGCAATTGGTGAGGTTGGTTTAGCTGGTGAGATTAGAAAAGTTACTGGAATAACTCAACGTGTATCTGAAGCAGCCAGACTTGGTTTTAAGAGAGCAATTGTTCCAATTGGTAGCGATTTAAAGATTGCCGGAATTGAAATTTTAGAAGCAGCTAGAGTCGAGCAAGCAATAAGTAAGGTAAAAATTAATTAGTTGCTTCTGCTAAATCTCCAGGAGTATCAGGCATTGCAGATTTTGCAGCTCCTTTGAAGGTAAAGGTTGCAGAATCAGTCTCATCTGAAACATCTACCAAAATAATCTCTCCTGCTTTCAACTCACCAAATAGCATCTTCTCAGATAGCACATCCTCTAGCTCACGCTGAATTGTTCTGCGTAGTGGACGAGCTCCAAGAACTGGGTCATAACCTCGTTTAGCTAAAAGTGATTTAGCAGCAGTTGTTAACTCAATTCCCATATCTTTGGCTTTCAATCGCTCATCTAACTGAGCAACCATTAGATCAACAATCTTGATGATCTCATTCTCAGTTAACTGGTGGAACACAACAATGTCATCAATACGATTTAAGAATTCAGGTCTGAAGTGGGACTTAAGTTCATCGCCAACTTTAGCTTTCATTCTTTCGTAGCTACCTTGTGCATCTGCAACATTTGCAAAGCCAAGTGAAAGTGACTTAGAAATATCGCGAGTACCAAGGTTGGTTGTCATAATAATTATGGTGTTCTTGAAATCCACAACTCGTCCTTGTGCATCTGTTAGACGACCATCTTCTAATACCTGAAGTAATGAGTTGAAGATATCTGGGTGAGCTTTTTCGATCTCATCAAAAAGCACAACTGAGAATGGACGGCGGCGCACCTTCTCGGTTAACTGACCACCCTCGTCATAACCAACATAACCTGGAGGAGCAC
>CALPKA020000030.1 GCA_943324025.2 Bifidobacterium breve
CCAAAAAGTTTACTTATCTGCAACCCCAGGAAAATATGAACTTGAAAAAACAAATAATGATGTAGTTGAACAAGTCATTAGACCAACTGGTTTGGTGGACCCGAAAATTGTCATAAAGCCAATAAAAGGGCAAATTGATGATTTGATTGCCGAAATTAGAATTAGGGCAGAGAAGAATGAAAGAGTATTAGTAACAACTTTAACCAAAAAGATGTCTGAGGATCTAACTGATTACATGCTGGAGATGGGCGTAAAGGTTAGATATCTACATTCTGAAGTTGATACTTTGCGAAGAGTTGAATTACTTAGAGAGTTACGAACTGGTGAATACGATGTACTAATAGGAATAAATCTTCTTAGAGAAGGTTTGGATCTACCAGAAGTTTCATTGGTTGCAATTTTGGATGCTGACAAAGAGGGATTCTTACGATCTGCAACTTCGTTGATTCAGACGATTGGGCGAGCAGCACGCAATGTTTCAGGCGAAGTTCATATGTATGCCGACAACATTACAAAATCAATGGCCAAAGCAATTGATGAAACAAATAGGAGGCGAGCCAAGCAGGTTGCCTATAATCTTGAACACGGGATTGATCCAACTCCGCTGCGCAAGAAGATTGCAGACATCACAGATTTGATCACTAAAGAGGTAGATGACACAGAGGAATTGTCAGCAAAAACCAAGAAAATCGGTTTTACTAGTGGGGTTAATCTGAAGAATGCCCAATCACTTCCTAAACAGGAGCTAATTGCGTTGATTGAGTCTCTTACAGATCAAATGAAATTGGCAGCCTCTGAGTTAAGTTTTGAATTAGCGGCTAGATTAAGAGATGAAATAAGAGAACTAAAGCGAGAGCTAAAGGGAATGCACGAGGCAGGCAATTGATGAATGATCGCTTAATAGTTCGCGGCGCCCGTGAGCATAATTTAAAAAATGTTTCTCTAGATATGCCTCGAAACTCACTTATCGTTTTTACTGGATTATCTGGTTCCGGAAAATCATCTTTGGCTTTCGATACGATATTTGCTGAAGGCCAACGTAGATATGTTGAATCACTTTCAGCTTATGCTCGACAATTTCTTGGTCAAATGGATAAGCCTGATGTTGATTTCATTGAGGGATTATCTCCAGCGGTTTCAATTGATCAAAAGTCCACCAATAGAAACCCAAGATCAACAGTTGGAACTATTACTGAAGTTTATGATTATTTAAGATTACTTTTTGCAAGGGCGGGCAAGCCTCACTGTCCAAAATGTGGAAAAGCGATTGCCAAGCAAACGCCACAAAACATCGTAGATCAGATATTGCAAATGGAGGAAGGACTAAAATTCCAAGTATTGGCTCCTGTAATTCGGGCAAGAAAGGGAGAGTTCCTGGACCTTTTTAAGGATTTCACAACACAGGGTTATTCCAGAGTTAGAGTTGATGGCACTACATATCAGATTGCCGAAGTGCCAAAACTAAAGAAACAAGAGAAACACACTATTGAGGTTGTTGTTGATCGTTTAAGCGTGAAATCTGAAAGTAAATCAAGAATCACCGATTCAATCGAAACGGCACTTAAACTTGCAAGTGGTTTAGTCATTCTTGATTTTGTGGATGCTAAAAAAGGTTCACCAGATAAAGAAAAATCATTTAGTGAACATATGGCTTGCCATGAATGTGAGCTATCTTTTGAGGAGTTAGAGCCACGTTCGTTCTCTTTCAACTCTCCATTTGGAGCCTGCCCTGAATGCACTGGCATAGGAACAAAACTTGAGGTAGATGAAGAATTGATCATTCCCGATGATTCTTTATCAATTGATGATGGTGCAATTGCGCCTTGGTCGGGTGGTCAATCATCAGAGTATTTTTTGCGTTTGCTTGAAGGTTTATCTGCTGATTTAAAGTTCTCGTTAACGGTTCCGTGGAAGAAATTATCTGAGAAGGCAAAAGGCGCAATCTTAAATGGCTGGGATTATGAAGTGCATGTTAAGTACAAAAATCGCTATGGTCGCGTAAGGAATTATTCAACAGGTTTCGAAGGAGTTATTCCGTTTATCCATCGTCGCCATGGTGAAACAGACAGTGATTACAGCCGCGATAAATATGAGGCCTATATGCGGGAAACCCCATGTCCTTCATGTAAGGGCAGTAGGTTAAAACCTGAAGTACTTGCTGTAACGCTCGGTGGTAAAAACATTGCGCAGATCTGTGACTACTCAATAGCTGAATGCGCAGTATTTCTTAAAGACATCTCTCTGACAGCTCGAGAGAAAAAAATTGCCGAACGAGTGCTTAAAGAGGTTCATGCACGCTTGGGATTTTTACTAGATGTCGGTTTAGATTATCTATCCTTAGCCCGACCTGCAGCCACATTATCTGGTGGCGAGGCCCAGCGAATTCGTCTTGCAACTCAAATCGGTTCTGGGTTAACAGGAGTTTTGTATGTGCTCGATGAACCAAGTATTGGATTACATCAACGTGATAACCGGAAATTGATTGAAACTTTAACAAGGCTTAGAGACTTAGGTAATACGTTGATTGTGGTTGAGCATGATGAAGACACGATTCGAACTGCTGATTGGATTGTAGATATCGGACCTGGAGCAGGCGAGCACGGTGGCAAAGTTGTATCTTCTGGAAGTTATGAAGATCTGATTGCGAGCAAAGAATCTATAACTGGTGCTTATCTATCAGGCAAATCAGTCATTGCAATTCCTAAAAAACGTAGAGCAATAGACATGAAAAAATCTCTAACTGTAAAGGATGCTAAGGAGAATAATTTACAGAATATTGATGTGACATTCCCGCTTGCTGCATTTATCGCTGTAACCGGTGTTAGCGGATCTGGAAAATCAACTCTGGTTAATGACATTTTGTACTCAGTTTTGGCTAACAAATTGAACGGAGCAAGGATTGTTCCTGGTCGCCATAGAACCAGTACTGGTCTTGACCAATTAGACAAGGTAGTTCATGTGGACCAATCGCCAATTGGTCGAACTCCGCGTTCTAATCCCGCAACATACACAGGTGTTTTTGACAAGGTACGGGCATTGTTTGCAGAAACTAGTGAAGCTAAAGTCAGAGGTTACCAACAAGGCCGTTTCTCTTTCAATGTTAAAGGTGGCAGGTGTGAAAACTGCTCTGGCGACGGAACTATAACCATCGAAATGAATTTCCTTCCGGATGTTTATGTGCCTTGTGAAGTTTGCCATGGAGCAAGGTATAACCGTGAAACTTTAGAAGTGCACTACAAGGGAAAAACAATTGCTCAAGTTTTAGATATGCCGATTGAAGAGGCAAGTAAGTTTTTTGAATCTGTCCCAGCTATAGCAAGATTTCTAACAACTTTGTGCGATGTTGGTCTTGGTTATGTCAGGTTGGGTCAATCAGCCCCGACGCTTTCTGGAGGAGAGGCTCAGCGCGTAAAACTGGCAACAGAGTTACAACGCCGCTCTACTGGACGCACTATTTATGTACTTGATGAACCTACAACCGGCTTACATTTTGAGGATGTGAGAAAGCTGCTTTTGGTTTTAAATCGATTAGTGGATACAGGTAATACCGTGATCGTCATCGAACATAATTTAGATGTAATTAAATGTGCTGATTGGGTAATAGATCTTGGCCCAGAAGGTGGATCAGGTGGCGGTTTAGTTGTTGCAGAAGGACGACCGGAAGATATTGTTAAAAACCAAAAGAGTTATACCGGAAAGTTTCTAGCCAACGCGCTTAAGAAATAACCCATGAGTGATCCAAAAAGCTACCGACCTACCAACCTTCCCAATGATCCAGGTGTGTATCGGTTCTTTGATAAGAACGACAAGATTATTTATGTGGGTAAAGCTAAGAACATAAAAAATCGACTTAACTCTTATTTTGGCAGCAATTTACAAATAAAAACTCGGAGAATGGTAAACACTGCCGTACGGGTTGATTGGACAGTTGTTAACACTGAAGTAGAGGCACTTCAGTTGGAGTTTACATGGATAAAGCAATATAGCCCAGATTTCAATGTGCAGTTCAAGGATGATAAGTCATATCCATATTTAGCGATAGATTTGAATTCTGAATATCCAAGATTATTCATATCCAGAGCAAAGAAAATTCCAGGGGTCAAATACTTTGGACCGTATTCGCACGCCTGGGCTTTGCGAAGCACATTTGAAACCCTTATCAAGATTTACCCTGTGAGAACTTGCAGTGAATCTAATTTTCAAACTGCTAAAAGAAATAAACGACAATGCTTGCTAGGTGATATTGGTAAATGTGTAGCACCATGTGTGGAGTGGGTAGACCAATTTGAGCATAAGAAATTAGCAACGGATTTGGCATCATTCTTAGAAAAATCACCTGAAGAAATTTCACTACGAATTGAAGAGGAAATGAAAGTTGCTTCAAATATGCAGGAATATGAGCGAGCTGCAAAATTACGCGATCAGCTTGAAGCCATAAATAAGGCATTCGAATCTACAGATCGTTTTTTGAACCAGAATATTGATGCTGACGTACTAGCGATACATGAAGAGATCACACATGCTGCATTATCGCAATTTATTATTTCCTCTGGAAGAATTACTGGTTCACGATCTTGGATTATTGATCGTGCCAATTTACTCGAAGATGAATCAATAATCTCGGCATTGATAGGAAAAGTTTATGGAGACAGTATTCCTCCCAGCGAGATATTAGTTGATTCTTTACCAGTTGATCATGAGGTGCTTGAAACTTGGTTAAGTGAGAAGCGTGGGAAATCTGTTGAGTTAATACAGCCTTCACGGGGTGAAAAATTTGATTTAGTGCAAATGGTCAAAAGAAATGCCAATCAATCCTTAATTCAGTATTTAAGTAAAAGGGCTAATGATGCTGCGGTTAGTGGATCAGCTCTGGCTGAAATAGCAGAGCAGCTTGAGTTGGTAGAACTACCGCTTAGGATTGAATGTTTTGATGTGTCTAATATTCAAGGAACATCAATGGTAGCTTCAATGGTTGTGTTTGAAGATGGTCAACCAAAAAAGAGTGATTATCGAAGGTTTTCAATATCCGATGACTTAGATTTTGATGATACAAAAGCGATGTATCACGTAATTACGCGGCGGTTTAAGAGGTATCTGGAAGAAAAAGATGTAGATCTTGTTGATTCAAAGATTTCAGGTGGTACGCGGCCAAAATTTGCTTATCCTCCTCAATTAGTTGTTGTAGATGGCGGTAAGCCTCAGGTGAATGCTGCTGCGAAAGCTTTACAAGATCTGGGAATCACAGATGTTGCATTGTGCGGCTTAGCAAAACGACTGGAAGAGGTGTGGTTACCAAACAATAGTGAACCAGTAATTTTCCCAAGGCATAGCGAAGCTTTGTACTTATTGCAAAAGATTCGAGATGAAGCACATCGGTTTGCGATTAATTTTCATAGAAGTAAACGATCTAAGTTAATGCTTGAATCTCTACTTGATGATTTAAGTGGATTAGGCGAGGCCCGTAAAAAGGCATTGCTTACACATTTTGGATCAGTAACTGCTTTACGCAGTGCAAGTGAATCTGATATTTCTGAGATTCCAGGGATTGGCGAAAAAATGGCAAAATCGATAGTTGACCAACTAAAAACTGTTATTAATTCGAACAAAATTGATACTGAAACAGGCGAAATTTTGGGTGCTTGACAGATATAGCAAGATATTCATATGAAGAGTGATACAGAAATTTTAGTTATCTCTGGTATGAGCGGGGCAGGTAGATCAACGGTTGCCCATAGCTTGGAAGATTTAGGTTGGTATGTTGTCGATAATCTACCCCCTGCTCTTGTTGGTAATTTAATTGAGTTAGTAGAAAAATCAGTTCAGAAAATTGCAGTAGTAATTGATGTGCGCGGTAGAGCTTTTTTTGATGACTTAACAAATGCACTTGCCGATTTGGCCGAACAAGGAGTTTCAAGAAAAATACTTTTTGTCGATGCGGCCGATGATGCTTTGGTTCGCCGATTTGAATCCACACGCAGACCCCATCCGTTGCAAGGCAGCGGAAGAATTCTAGATGGCATAAGCAAAGAGCGTGTTCGTTTGCAAGAAATTAGAAACGCAGCGGACATAATTATTGATTCATCTGCGTTAAACATTCATCAACTCGAAAAGAAAGTAAATGATTATTTCAATCAAAACTCAGATGTGGATCTTAAGGTGAATATTCTTTCCTTTGGTTATAAATATGGAATACCTGTTGATGCAGACTTAGTCATGGATTGTCGGTTCATAGCAAATCCTCATTGGGACCCCAAATTGAGACCATTAACGGGAATGGATAAATCCGTTAGTAAAGCTGTTTTGGAAAGTGCAAATGTTGAAGAGTTTTTGGAGAGATACCAATTGCTTTTTGACACTTTAGCTAAAGGTTTCATTACTGAAGGTAGAAAATTCTTAACTCTTGCAATTGGGTGTAC
>CALPKA020000031.1 GCA_943324025.2 Bifidobacterium breve
AGCTCTGCTAATCCAAATAGATCAGCTGCATGTTTAGTATCGCGGAATTGATATGCAGTTGTTTGATACAACGGCAGTGCGCGAGCGCCCGTAGTTGGATCCGGAACTTGACCAGCATGAATCTGTTGAGTTTCAAATGAATATGACAAAGCATCCTCCTTTTAAAAAGGGGTGTAAAAAATAATTAGGGTTATCCCCTAAATTTCTTTAGCGACCCACACTTGCCGATGGCACCTTGCTATCGACCTGGTCTTCACCCGGAGCACCCCACCGTGGTGGAGGGTTGCCGCTTAGTTAGCCGGGGCTATGAACTAAGACTCATGACCTAAGAAGAAAAATACTAGAGATTATGCGCCTTTGCAACTGCCTCGTAATAGATCTTGCCCTCATGCACATTTAGCCCCTTAGCCAGGTGAGCATCTTCCGCAGTTGCTCGCTCCCACCCTTTATTGGCCAGGGCTAAGCCATATTTAATTGTGGCATTAGCAAGTGCGTAGGTTGAGGTGGCAGGAACCGCCCCTGGCATATTTGCCACACAGTAAAAGATTGCATCATGGACCTTATAGGTTGGATCTTGATGAGTTGTCGCCTTGGAATCTTCAAAGCAGCCACCTTGATCAATTGCCACATCTACCAAAACAGCGCCCGGCTTCATCTTCTTAACCAATGCATTGCTTACTAACTTAGGAGCTTTTGCGCCATGAACTAGCACTGCGCCAACTACTAAATCTGCCGCCATAACCTCTTTTTCAATCTCATATCCACTTGAGGCTAAGGTTTTAACATTGCCACCAAAGATCTGATCAATTTGGGCAAGACGTTTTAAATCCAAATCCATAATGGTTACATCAGCTCTCATGCCATGGGCAATAGTTGCAGCAGCAACTCCTACTACACCACCACCAATTACTACTACCTTTCCTGGGCGCACTCCTGGTACTCCACCAAGAAGTACTCCAGCACCCCCTTTGCTCGCCTCAAGGGCGGCTGCACCAACTTGAATACTCATTCTTCCCGCTACCTCACTCATTGGGGCAAGTAGTGGCAGCTGGCCATCAACCTCAACTGTTTCATATGCAATTGCAGTTGTTCCTGATTTCATAACCGCCTCGGTGCAAGCTTTATTAGCGGCAAGATGTAGATAGGTATAGAGAATTTGTCCCTTGCGCATTCTTGAGTACTCAACCTCTATTGGCTCTTTTACCTTTTGAATTAGATCAGCTTTTTGCCAAAGCTCATCAACTGATTCAATAATGGTAGCTCCTGCTTTTATGTAATCCTCGTTGGAGATTCCAGAACCTAAGCCAGCATTTTTCTCAACCAGTACCTGATGTCCTGCACTTACATAAGCGTGTACACCAGAGGGAGTTGCTGAAACTCGAAACTCATTGTTTTTAATCTCTTTTGGAATACCAATAATCACTGGGTTGCCCGTTCTACTAAACCACCTTGTTTAGTAATTAAATACTACTCCCAAAAAGAGCGGCGCAAATCTTGGGGTGAAGTTGGGCTCGCATGGCGGCAAAGCTTTCCGCTGGCCAATTTGCATAAAAGACTCTTCGCAAAAGAATTGCCAGTGGATAATCACTTTGATCTGCAAAGGCGGTATCTAGGGCGTTATGCGCCAAATCACTCTCTCCAGATTCATATGCGCACACAGCAAATATGCAGGCAACGGGTGCGATATACCCAATTGGCGCAAGATTCATCAGCCAATGCCAAAGATTAAATTGTTGATCAATATTTTCTTCACTTAATAGCCCCATCGCATAATCTCTAACCTGCAAATCCTTAAGCCTGACTAGGACAAGTGCGATTAACTCAATATCCTCATCCGCACCACCTTTTGCAAAGGAGGCCACTAATTGGTTGATCGCAATTGCGCCAAGCCGTTGCAGCTTTAAAACATCATCACCTTCATAATTGATTTCACAAATCTTTGATAATTGATCCTCTAGTAATAAATTTTGGCTCATTGCCAAACTCTGGCAAAAAAGATAATTAATTTCTCAGTGCAAGGTTAAATCTGTGGAAAGTGCTACTTAGTAAATCTGCCTACCGCATTAACAATTGAAATCTGCCTACTTACGCTTTGAGTAATCGCCTCCCCACTAATTGGCGTTGTCACTCCATTAACACTCCAACTTCCCCGCCAAACCACCTTTAAACCAACTGGATAATTACTATTTTTCCGATAGGTATGGGTGATTAATCCCAGTGGATAAGGCCCGCCTTGATTGGTGGTTGTGTAAAAACTGCCATCACCAAAGCTCCAGGTAAATGTTGAGTGCAGATTGACATAAACAACTAGATCTAAAATTGGAACTACAGCTGAAAAATGTTGTGGAGTTTGGGTCCAGAAATAGACCGGCACATTTACCAAACCATCACTTTCTGGTTGAAAATTAATATCTCCTACCGGCAGCAACTTAATTAATCGATCAGATAAAGAGACAGTTGCAGGCTTTGCAGTCACCTTACGAACTGGTTTTACTGTTGGTTTAACATTTGGCTTAACAGTTGGTTTAGGCGCCGGCTTTGCAGCCACCTTAGGTTTTGGTGCAACTGGTTTTGGTGTTACAGGCTTTGGCTTAACAACTGGTTTCTTGCTCGCAGCAACCGGCTTACCAGCCCCTTTTTGGGCGGTGATAATTAATTGATTATCTTGGGTGAAAACATCAACACAGGTTTTATCAAGACATTGATTATCTGCGGCAAAGGCGGAGATTGGCAGTAATAAAATGCTTAGTAAAATTACTTGGTATCTCTTAATAACCACGCTCCTCCTGATCTTTTGACGATAAAGGTGTTTGAGATCTTTGAAGCACTCCACAAAATTGATTGGTGATTGAATTTATCAACCCGTCTGATCTCACTACGATCTACAACCACCTTAAAACTTTTTTGATTTTGCCCATCCTTTTCTAATTTAATGCTCGCTAATTTGTAGTTGCCGCCAATTAAGGATGCACTTTTCAAGAGATTTTCAAGTCGATTGGCAATGGCTAAACAACCGCAGCCAACAAGTGCAGTTGCGCGAAGGTGTGAAAAATCTCCTGTTAGCGCAAGATTTAAACCATCAACATAATTAATAATTGGCTCAAGGGATGCTGGCTCAACCTGTGGTAAAAATTGATCAGGATTTGAGTCAATTGGCGCCATCTCTTGGGCAGGTGAGCTCTCACCAGTTGGCGCCAGTGCTCCCTGCGCTCTTGCGCAACCTGTGAGAAAAAGTGGCAGTAGCAAAATAAGTATTAAAGATTTTTTCTTAAACATGGGCTAAACCTAGGATTTATTACCTATCTGCTGCTTGCAAAATTACTTGGCTGTGAATTAAGAAATAGTGTGTAAAACTTCTCTTATGGCACACCGTGATGGCGATGGATGGATTGAATGCAATTGTGGTGGCAAACATTGGGGCTTGCATGGCGCAGCAGGATTACTTTTAGTAAGAGATAAAACAATATTGATGCAACACCGTGCACCATGGGTTCACAATGGCGATACTTGGGGTATTCCAGGTGGAGCAAGAGATTCACATGAGAGCCCAGTTGAGGCTGCAATCAGAGAGGCCCATGAAGAGATTGGCATATCTGCAAACCAATTAACTGCAGGTGAAATCTTTACCGATGATCATGGTGTGTGGGCTTATCACACAGTAATTGCCACAGCACATCCAGATTTAGTTGCCCATGAGGCCAATGATGAATCAAAAGAGGTGGCCTGGGTTTCCTTTGATCAGGTAGCAAATAAAGTTTTGCACCCAAGCTTTGCAAATACTTGGCCCCAATTACTTGCTAAATTAAAATCTTAACTTTCTAAGTACTGCGCATCTAATCTACGAAGTGCCTCTTTAATAACTGCGCCATCACTTGTACGCCAAAAAGGTGGCATTGAGTTTAAAAGGATTGAGCCATATCTCTTATTAACAATTCGAGAATCTAATATTGCAACCACGCCTTTATCATCTAAGGATCTAATTAATCTGCCAGTTCCTTGGGCTAAGAGAAGGGCGGCTCTGGGGAGTGAGATCTGCATAAAGCCTGAACCACCTGCGGCATCTGCCTCAGCCGCCCTTGCTGATAAAACTGGTTCATCAGGACGGGGAAATGGAATTCGATCAATAACTACTAATGTGCAGGCAGGTCCTGGCACATCAATTCCTTGCCACAAAGAAATAGTGCCAAGCAAAATAGATTTTTCATCCTTTGCAAACTTATCTACCAATGGCCCAACTGAATCTCCCCTGCGTTGGGTAATTATTGGCAGCTTTAACTCTGCTAAAACATTTCTTAAATGTTCATCTGCTGCCTCAACACCGCGCCATGATGAGAACAAAGCTAAGGTTCGGCCCCCCGCTGCTTGAATTAACTCACCCAACTCCGTTAACGCCTCTCTTGATGGACCATCTCGGCCTGGCTCTGGTAAATCCTTTGGTAGATAAAGCATTCCTTGATTAGCAAAATCAAAGGGTGAGCCAACATCTAAAATCTGCAGATTTGCCGGATCCATCACACCTTTTTTCTCACCTCTTTCTTCATCATCTTCAACCTCATCCTCATTTTTGCCACCAATTACAAAGCCAATATTTTTTGCAATCGCATCAAATGATTTTCCAACAGTTAAGGTCGCACTAGTTGCAATCACCGGTGTTTGAGTTAGTAAATTACCCCGCAAAACATCAGAAACAGCTAAAGGTGCTAAATAAAGTGTTGAGTAGGTTGGTTCAAACCAGAGCACATGGGTATGTCCTGGCTTTAATAATTTGGTCGCGGTTTGGCTTACCTCATTTAGCGCACCCTTTACCCGAGCTCGTTCTGCCATTGAGTTCGGATCAATTATCTGCGCATCTGCTGAAATTAAAGCGGTAACAGATGCAACCGCCTCTTTAATGGCGCGAAGTGGTGCTTCAAGTGTTGATGGTAATTTCTCTAACCGCCCTGCCTTTGTTGGATCAGCTTTTAAATCATCTGCATACTCGCCCAGTGCTTTAGCAAATTTTTCACTTGCTTTATGAAGGGCATCACTTGCCTTTCCTGGCAGATGTTTTCTTGCCATATTGGCAGCCCTTGCCACCCGGGCAGCTGTTATCTCCTCAGTTACCGCTTGTGTTGTGCGATCCATAAACTCATGTGCTTCATCTAAAACAATTGCATCCCGCTCAGGCAGAATTGGATGAGAATCAACAATCTCAATTGCAAGCAGGGTGTGGTTAGTAACCACAATATCTGCTGTTTGCGCCTTTGCCTTTGCAAGGGCTGCAAAACATTTTGATCCAGATGGACACTCATCTGCTCCCATGCACTCTCGTCCTGATACTGAGTTTGCCGACCACACTCTGCGATCAACCTCAGGGGCATCATCTCGATCACCTGTTGCGTTTGCAGATTGCGCCCAAGCTCTTAATCTTTTTGCATCCCCCTCAAGGGATGAGACCTCAAGAACTGCTTGTGCTTCAGGATCATTTGGTGCGTTATTCATTTTTTGTAAGCAAATGTAATTACCAACACCTTTATAGATTGCAAATGAAATATCTCGGTTTAACTCTTTATCTAAAGCTGCCTTTATCTTTGGCAGATCCCGTTCAACTAATTGACGTTGTAATGCCAAGGTGGCTGTTGCCACCAAAACTTTTTTGCCATGAACTAAGGCTGGTACTAAATAAGCAAGGGATTTTCCAGTGCCAGTTCCAGCTTGAACTAAAAGGTGATGGCGATCAGATAAGGCATTTGCCACCGCCTCGGCCATCTCAATCTGGCCATCACGGGGTGAGCCACCGATTGCAGCAACAGCAGCATCGAGTGCACTTCTGACCTTTTTTGAATACTCACTCACTAGGGCAGATTATTTGATAAATACAAAGGGCCCGCAGTTTTACCTGCGAGCCCTTTGTATTTAATTTTTCTTATCAGGAGCAACCTGAGGTGTTTCCGCAACCTTCGCAGACGAAGCAGGATCCAGCCATTCTCATCTTCACACCACATGTCATACAAAGTGGTGCATCTGATTTAACGCCAGCCATCTTCTCAAACAACTCCATTGATGAGCCAACAGTTGAGTTATCAATTGGGGCTTTCTCAATCTTTACCTCTTGCTTTTTGCTCTCAGCTTTTTTTACTGGAGCTGTGATTGCAACTGGCTTCTCATCTGGTGTGTACTCACCACTTTCAAGAGCGCGTGCTCTTTCAGCTGCTGAGTAGATACCAAGGGCAGAGCGTGAATCAAATGGTAGATAATCAAGAGCAAGGCGACGGAAGATGTAATCCATTACCGATTGCGCCATTCTGATATCTGCATCATCTGTCATACCTGCTGGTTCAAATCTTTGGTTAGCAAACGTCTCCACAAAGGTCTCAAGTGGAACGCCATACTGCAATCCAATTGATACTGCAATTGAGAAGGCATCCA
>CALPKA020000032.1 GCA_943324025.2 Bifidobacterium breve
GATCTGGTTGATCGTATGTCGATCGCACCCGCCAGAATCGCAGGCTACTCAACACAAGGTCAGCTAATTGCGGAGAAAAATTACGCAAATTTCACCATAATTGATACAGATAAATCTTGGATAGTAAATCGTGACAAGTTGCAGTCGCAGAGCAAAAATACTCCATTCAATGGGTATGAACTACCTGCAGTTGTAACGGATGTATTTCACAATGGGGTTCAGGTTTTAAAAGATGGAACAGTAATTAGTAGTGGGAATCTCACAAATGATTAAGAGAACTCCAGCCTTCTTAGTTCTTGATGATGGCCGTATTTTTGAGGGATTGTCTTGGGCTAAAACAGGGGAAACTTTTGGTGAAGCTGTGTTCTCAACCGGCATGACTGGATACCAAGAAACTTTGACTGACCCTTCCTACCATCAGCAAGTAGTGATAATGACAGCCCCTCATATTGGTAATACAGGGATGAATAAAACCGATGAAGAATCTTCCAAGATATGGGTATCAGGATTTGTTGTTCGAAATCCTTCACCGATTACCAGTAACTGGCGAAGTGAAAAGAGTTTGGAAGATGAATTGCTTGATGCCCAGGTTGTTGGTATTCAAGGTGTTGATACCAGGGCGATAACAAGACATCTTCGAGATCGTGGTGCGATGCGAGTTGGAATCTTTAGTGACACTACATTAACTCGAGAAGAGATGGTTGTTAAGGTTCGCAAAACTAAACCGATGAGTGGAGCATTTCTAGCCTCAGATGTAACTACTAAAAAGCGGTATGTAGTAAATCCGCCAACTGGTGTTCCTACTCGTTTAAAAGTTGCTGCCATTGATTTAGGAATAAAGGGTGCAACTCCAAAAGCTATGGCGGCCCTTGGAATTTCAGTTCATGTATTGCCGCTTGAAACAACCTTCGAAGAAATTAAAGCACTATCTCCCGATGGGGTGTTTCTCTCTAATGGACCTGGTGATCCAGCAGCAATGACTGATGTGGTCGAGTTAGTTCGTAAAGTTCTTGAGGCTGAAATTCCATTCTTTGGAATATGTTTTGGACATCAAATACTTGGTCGGGCATTGGGATTTGAAACCTATAAATTGCCATTTGGTCATAGAGGAATTAATCAACCGGTAATTGATCTAACAACTGGAAAAGTTGAGATCACAGCTCATAATCATGGCTTTGCTGTTGCAGCACCTAAAGATCATGAGTTTAAAACAGTTTACGGGGATGGAAGAGTCACTCATTTATCTTTAAATGACAATGTTGTGGAGGGGTTAGAACTTATCTCTTCACCTGCTTTTTCCGTTCAATATCATCCAGAATCGGCTGCTGGCCCACATGATGCTGCATATTTGTTCAAGAGATTTTTTGATTTGATGGAAAAATCTAAGTTTATAAGTGTTGGCTCAAATGCCTAAGGATCAATCGATAAAGAGCGTATTAGTTATCGGAAGTGGGCCGATAGTTATTGGTCAAGCCTGCGAATTTGATTATTCAGGAACTCAAGCTTGTCGAGTACTGCGTGCAGAGGGTATTCGTGTGATCTTGATAAATTCAAATCCTGCAACAATCATGACTGATCCAGAGTTTGCAGATGCAACCTATATTGAACCGATTACACCAGAGGTTATTGAGAAAATTCTTGCGAAAGAAAAACCTGATGCTGTTTTGGCAACACTGGGTGGACAAACTGCTTTAAATGCTGCCATGGCTTTGCATGAGCGAGGATCTTTTGAAAAATTTGGGACAAAGCTGATTGGAGCTGATGTTGGTGCAATTAAGCGTGGTGAGGATAGAGAAGTATTCAAGAAGATTGTAGAAAAAATTGGTGGTCAATCGGCGAAATCGAGAATCTGTCATTCGATGCAAGATTGTTTGAATGCAGTCATTGAATTGAAGTATCCAGTAGTGGTTAGACCTTCATTCACTATGGGCGGGCTTGGATCTGGTATTGCATACAACGAGACAGATCTTCAACTAATTGCCGGCGCAGGACTTAGACATAGTCCCACTACTGAAGTTTTGCTGGAAGAGTCAATTATTGGTTGGAAAGAGTATGAACTTGAGGTAATGCGCGATAACAAAGACAATGTTGTGATTGTTTGCAGTATCGAAAATGTTGATCCAATGGGAGTTCACACTGGTGATTCAATAACAGTTGCACCAGCTATGACTTTGACAGATGTTGAGTATCAAAAGCTTCGAGATCTCTCGATCGACATAATAAGAGAGGTTGGAGTTGCAACCGGTGGTTGCAATATTCAATTTGCAGTAAATCCTGTTGATGGACGAATCATTGTTATTGAGATGAACCCTAGAGTCTCCAGGTCTTCAGCGCTTGCTTCCAAAGCAACTGGTTTTCCAATTGCCAAGATAGCTACAAAACTTGCAATTGGTTACACATTGGATGAGATTGAAAATGACATCACAAAATCTACGCCAGCCTCCTTCGAGCCTTCCTTAGATTATGTTGTTGTTAAGGTCCCAAGATTTGCTTTTGAAAAATTTGCTGAGGCTGATATTCGCTTAACTACCACTATGAAAAGTGTTGGCGAATCAATGGCAATTGGTAGGAGTTTTCCTGAAGCATTGCAAAAAGCACTTCGTTCACTTGAAAAGAATGGTTCAAATTTCTCTTGGCAACAAGCAGATCTTCAAACCTTGATGGCTCAAATTGGCACTCCTACAGAATTTCGTTTGCAGCAGGTTCAGTCGGCAATGCACAATGGAGCGTCAGTTGAGGATGTTTATCAGATAACAAAAATAGATCGTTGGTTTTTAGAGCAGATTCATCTTATAAATGATCAAGCAATGGTCATTAAAAACTCAGGTGAACTCACTAAGGATTTAATCAAAACTAGCAAGATGATGGGTTTTTCTGATCAGCAAATAGCTCAATTAAGGGCCAGTAACGAATTAGACATTCGAAATTTAAGGCATAGTTTGAATCTTCATCCTGTGTATAAAACGGTTGATACTTGTGCCGGGGAATTTGCAGCTCTAACTCCTTATTATTACTCAGCTTATGATGATGAAACAGAGGTTTTGGCTCGATCAAAACCTGCCGTGATTATTTTAGGAAGTGGTCCCAACCGTATAGGCCAAGGTATTGAGTTTGATTATTCATGTGTGCATGCATCATTTGCTTTGAAGGAAGCCGGTTTTGAAACAATTATGATTAATTGTAATCCTGAAACAGTTTCGACAGATTACGACACCTCCGATCGTTTGTATTTTGAACCATTAACACTTGAGGATGTGTTGGAAGTGATTCGCGCGGAAACTGCAGCGGGTCCGGTAGTAGGAGTAATTGCCCAACTTGGTGGTCAAACCCCACTTGGCTTAGCCCGTGGATTAATGGAAGCCGGAGTAAAAATTCTTGGTACCTCTCCAGATGCAATTGATTTGGCTGAAGAACGTGGAGCATTTGGAGAAATACTACGAAATAACAACCTAGCTGCTCCAAATTTCGGAATGGCAAACTCATATGAAGAATCCTGTGAAATTGCTAATCGAATTGGTTACCCAGTTTTAGTTCGCCCATCCTATGTTTTAGGTGGCAGAGGAATGGAAATTGTTTACGATGAAGAGTCCTTGAGAGGATTCATTGAGAAAGCCACGGCAATCACGCCAAATCACCCTGTTTTGATTGATAAATTCTTAGATGATGCTATCGAGGTTGATGTAGATGCCCTTTATGACGGAGAACAACTTTATTTGGCGGGTGTTATGGAGCATATTGAAGAGGCTGGTGTTCATTCAGGAGACTCTGCATGTGTACTTCCGAGCACCTCATTGTCTACCCAGATGCTTTCAGAGATAAGAAGTGCTACTGAGAAAATAGCTAAAGATGTGGGTGTTAAAGGTTTAATAAATATTCAATTTGCTGTTAGTGGTCAACCAAGCAAACTTTATGTTTTAGAGGCTAACCCAAGAGCGTCAAGAACCGTTCCATTTGTAGCTAAAGCTACGGGAATTGCCTTGGCTAAGAATGCAGCATTAATTGCAACGGGATCTAAAATCGAACAGTTACGTAAAGATGGAATGCTTCCTGCATCAGGTGATGGAAAACCAAATGGCGTATCAGTTAAGGAAGCAGTATTGCCATTTAATAGATTTAGAAGAATTGATGGAACTGGGGTTGATTCAGTGCTGGGGCCTGAAATGAAATCCACTGGTGAAGTTATGGGAATTGCTGATAATTTTGGATTGGCATTTGCAAAGAGTCAGACTGCTGCCTTTGGACCATTGCCTAAATCTGGCTCTGTATTCATTTCATTATCCAATCGAGATAAAGAAGTGGGATGGCAATCTGCTCGAGGTTTACATCAGATGGGATTCAAGATTTATAGCACTGCCGGAACGCATAATTTCTTAAGCGAAAAAGGGGTGCCATCGGAATTAGTAAGAAAGAACTCCGATCCTGATACCGGCCAATTATCTGCTAGCGATGTAATTACCAAAGGGTTGGTTCAATTGGTGATCAATACACCATTAGGCAGGGGATCACGGCAAGATGGATTCATGATTCGAACAGCTGCAGTTTCGCGATCAGTTTCATGTATCACAACAATTCCTGGATTTAAGGCAGCTGTAGCTGGCATCGCAGCTTTGCAGAATAGTGATTTTGAGATTAAATCATTACAGGAGTGGATGAAATGATAACTCCACAGAAAATCAACAAAAATGCAGCCCAGATTAAATCAGAAGTTTTGAGCAACAAAAAAGTTGGCCCTTATCATCATATGGTTCTCGCAGTAGGTGAGATGGCAGCGCATAGTAAACCGGGCAACTTTGTGGCAATTTCAGTAGGTGGAGAACAATCCGCACTAATTTTAAGAAGAGCTTTTGCTGTGTACCGCGCAATTGATAAAGGCCCAATGGGTGGGACTATTGAATTAGTTGTTGCACCACATGGTCAGGGAAGTAAGTGGTTGTGTGCGCAAAATGTTGGAGAGTATGTGGATTTGATTGGCCCATTAGGAACTTCTTTCGGAATTCCAACTACCAATGCAAACACAATGTTGATTGGTGGAGGATATGGATCCGCTCCACTATTTGCTTTAGCCGAAGTTCTTAAAAATCGTGGTTGTAGAGTAGATATGGTTTTAGGAGCAAGTACGGCAAATAAAATTTATGCACCACTTGAAGGCAAAAGAAGTGTTTCCTCTCTTACTCTGACAACCGATGATGGCACTGCTGGTATTCACGGGCAGATAAGTGAGGCAATACCAAGACTGATTCGGGAATTAGGAACAGAGGTTATTTACTCCTGTGGACCAATGGGAATGCTCTCAGCGATTGCAAAAATTGCTGAAGAGTTTGATATAGCTCACCAATGCGCAGTTGAAGAGGCGATGGCATGTGGAATTGGTGTTTGCATGACATGTGTTGTGCCGGTTAAATTCAACGATGGTATAAAAATGGTGAGAACTTGTATTGACGGCCCAGTAATGGATGGATCTGAGATTATTTGGGATCGAAAAACAGTTTTGGATAAGTTATAAATGAGCGCTCTAGATTTTTCCACCAAAATCGGTAGTAAACGCTTTTCCAACCCCATTTTTACAGCAAGTGGATGCGCTAGTTCAGGCCAAGAGTTGTCACAGTTTTTTCCATTAACTGAGCTTGGCGCAGTAGTAACAAAATCAATTATGACAAAAGCTAGAACTGGTAGAGCCACTCCCAGGATGGCAGAGACGCCAAGTGGAATGTTGAATTCCATCGGGTTGCAAGGTCCAGGTATTGATACCTTCTTAGAGAATGACATACCTTGGCTGATAGAAAATAATGCAAAGATTGTCGTTTCAATTGCTGGAGAAACTGTTGAGGAGTATGGAGTTTTGGCAAGGCGGTTACGAGCAGTTTCAGGAATTAGTGCGGTTGAGGTAAATATCTCATGCCCAAATGTTGAAAATCGTGGGCAGGTTTTTTCATGCCATCCAGATACCTCAACAGCTGTAATCGAATCAGTAAGGCGAAATATTGGTGGGGAGTTACCAATCATCGCCAAGCTTTCACCGGATGTCACAGACATCGTTGCAATTGCTAAGGCGGTTATAGATGCCGGAGTTGATGGATTAGCTTTGATCAATACTTTGCTGGGAATGGTAATAGATACTAATTCCATGAAACCTAAACTAGCTGGTAAAACTGGTGGGTTATCTGGTCCGGCAATACGACCAGTTGCAGTTCGAGCGATTTATCAAGTTCATCAAGCTTTTCCAAATATTCCAATTGTTGGAATGGGTGGAGTTGCTACTGGTCGAGATGCATTTGAACTAGTACTCGCTGGGGCAAGCGCTGTTTCAATTGGTAC
>CALPKA020000033.1 GCA_943324025.2 Bifidobacterium breve
ATGGAGTCGGGGCTGAAACATTTATCAAGGTTTTTGAAAAATCTGGATTTAAAGCACCAATAGTTGTCAGTGAACAAGTAAAACCTGATCCAGATTTTCCAACTACAGCATTTCCAAATCCGGAGGAAGCCGGTGCTATCGACATGGCACTTACATATGCAAAAGACAATGATGCAGATTTAGTAATTGCTAATGACCCAGATGCTGATCGTTGCGCAGTTGCAATTAATGATCCAGCTCATGGTTGGCGAATGTTGCGAGGGGACGAAGTGGGCGTTCTACTTGGTCACTATTTAATTAGTAAGAATTCAGTAACGGGTCTTCGAATTGCTAATTCCTTAGTTTCATCATCGCTGCTTGGAAAAATTGCTAAAAGGCATGGATTGGAATTCAAAGAAACTTTGACGGGATTTAAATGGATTTCTAAAGTTGAAAGCCTTTTATTTGGTTATGAAGAGGCACTTGGTTACTGCGTTGATGCAGCAAATGTGAATGATAAAGATGGAATCAGCGCTGCTGTCGTAATTGTTACGATGGTTGCAGAGTTGAAGGAAAAAGGCTTATCGGTAAATGAGTATTTAGAAAAAATTGGCCAAGAGTATGGCTTTCATTCAACTGATCAGATATCACTTAGATTTACCGATCTTAAGCAAATAGATCAATTGTTGAATAAAGTAGTTGATCAACCACCTGCAGTTTTATCAGGTCACACATTGGTATCTAAGGAGAATTTAAGTCAATCAAAGTTAATGCCAACCCCCGGCATTAGATTGAAATATGAAAATGATATTCGAGTAATTATTAGACCTAGTGGAACTGAACCTAAACTGAAATGCTATATAGAGGTGGTCGCTGCAAGTAAAAATGGGGCGGAATCTCTAATCTCGCAAATAAAGCAGGCATTGACTAAAGTACTCACATGATTATTGATGGAAGCGAAAAATCGCTTCGAAAGTTTCTGTCAGATCTACCTCCTGTAGATCAAGTTGGAGCAGAAGCAAGAGCAGCAATGCTGGCTACCCGAAGTATTAAAACTAGTAGTAAAGCTTGGGCCATTGATATGGCAATAAGCATGGTTGATCTGACCACCCTTGAAGGAGCAGATACTCCTGGGAAAGTTAAATCTCTATGTGCCAAAGCTGTTAGACCAGATCAATCTGATTTAACTGTTCCATCTGTAGGAGCAATTTGTGTCTACAACGACATGGTAAAAATTGCGCGCACTGAATTAGACCGAATCGGCGGAAAATCTCTGCCAGTTGCAGCGGTTGCAACAGCATTTCCATCGGGAAGAGCATCACTTGCTGTTAAAAAAATTGATACACAAGATGCAGTAGATGCTGGTGCTAATGAAATTGATATGGTCATAGATCGTGGTGCATTTCTATCGGGCAGAATTTATGATGTCTTTGAAGAAATTAGAGTGATTAAAGAAATCTGTGGGAAAAAAGCTCATCTTAAAGTTATTCTTGAAACAGGTGAATTAGTTACTTATGACAACGTTAGAAAAGCTTCATACCTTGCGATGTTAGCTGGTGCTGATTTCATTAAAACCAGCACTGGGAAAGTTGCACCAGCGGCTACTGCTCCAGTTGTTTTGGTAATGCTTGAGGCAGTCCGTGATTACTTCACCTTAACTGGTGAAAAAATTGGCGTGAAGCCTGCCGGTGGAATTCGCACAACTAAGGATGCAATCAAACAACTGGTACTTGTAAAGGAAACTGCTGGGGAACAGTGGCTTACCCCAGACCTATTTAGAATTGGCGCTAGCGCCTTACTAAACGATTTACTGATGCAGCGAATGAAGCTACGTACTGGGCACTACGCTAGTGCCAACTACGTAACTGTAGATTAGGAGCGTTATGAGCGATTTTGAGTACGCAAACGCGCCTGAGTCAAAGGCAATTGCAAATATTTCACCAAACTACGGCCTGTTTATTGGCGGTAAGTTTGTAGATCCTAAAAAAGGAAAAAGTTTTAGCACGATCAATCCAGCAACTGAAGAGTTGTTATCAAAGGTTGGTTACGGCGATAAATCTGATATCGATGCAGCAGTAAGAAGTGCTAGAGCTGCTTACACAAAGATATGGTCAAAAATGCCGGCAAAGGAGCGCGGTAAGTATCTCTACCGAATCGCTCGCATCATGCAGGAACGGGCCCGAGAGTTCGCAGTGGTTGAAACTTTAGATAATGGTAAGCCGATTAGAGAATCTAGAGACACAGATATTCCACTTGCTGCTGCACATTTTTTCTATCATGCTGGCTGGGCAGACAAATTGGAATATGCCGGCTTTGGAAGTAAGCCAAAACCACTTGGCGTAGTTGGTCAGATAATTCCTTGGAACTTCCCATTATTAATGCTTGCTTGGAAAATTGCGCCAGCACTTGCTGCTGGAAATACAGTTGTATTAAAGCCAGCTGAAACAACACCACTTACCGCACTTTTATTTGCAGAGGTTTGCCAACAAGCAGGACTTCCTGATGGTGTAGTAAATATCGTTACAGGTGATGGAATTACTGGAGCCGCCTTAGTTAACCACCCAGATATAAACAAGGTTGCATTTACTGGCTCGACAGAGGTTGGCAAGGCAATTGCTAGATCCATATCGGCAACAAAGAAGACTGCCACTTTAGAGCTTGGTGGTAAAGCTGCCAACTTAGTATTTGAAGATGCTGCAGTTGATGAAGCGGTTGAAGGAATTATTAATGGCATTTTCTTTAATCAAGGCCATGTTTGCTGTGCTGGTTCGCGTTTAATCATTCAAGAAAATGTTGCTGATGAGGTATTGGAAAAACTCAAAAAACGGATGAGCCTGATTCGAGTTGGGGATCCGATGGATAAGAACACAGACTTGGGAGCAATTAACTCCAAAGAGCAGCTAAATAAGATTGAGGAGATCTCTAAAACTGGTGATGCTGAGGGTGCTAATAGATGGTCACCGGATATAAAGCTTCCAACAAAAGGATTCTGGTACCCACCAACTATTTTCACAGGTGTTACGCAATCACATCGAATCGCTAGGGAAGAAATCTTTGGTCCAGTTTTATCAGTGCTTACATTTAGAACTCCAGCAGAGGCAATCGAGAAAGCCAACAACACAATGTATGGATTATCTGCAGGAATCTGGAGCGATAAGGGTGCAAAGGTTTTATGGGCTGCTAAGCAATTAAAGGCTGGCGTAATCTGGAGTAACACATTTAATAAATTTGATCCTGCAAGCCCATTTGGCGGATACAAAGAGTCAGGTTGGGGTCGTGAAGGTGGGCGCCACGGTTTAGCAGGTTATTTAATCTCTGATTCGAAGGTGAATAAATGAGCTCACTAGATGTAAACAAAACTTATAAATTATTCATTGGTGGTGCATTTCCACGTAGTGAGTCTGGTCGAGTCTATGAAATTAAAGGTGCGAACAAAAAATTCTTAGCTAATCCCGCCTTGGCATCTAGAAAAGATTTAAGGGATGCAGTCGTTGCGGCTAAATCTGCCCAATCTGGTTGGGCAAATGCAACCGCCTTTAATCGCGGTCAAATTCTTTATCGAATTGCAGAGATAATGCAAGGCAGAAGTGAACAGTTTGTTGAAGAGATCTGCGCACTTGAAGGTATAACTACTAAGGCGGCAAAACTTCAAGTAGCAGAAGCGATTGATACTTGGGTTTGGTACTCCGGTTGGTGTGACAAGTTATCTTCAGTTTCTGGATCACAAAATCAAGTTTCTGGACCGTTTTATAACTTCACAACTCCAGAAGCCTTAGGAGTTATCGCATTATTTGCCGAAGGCAAACCTTCACTACTTGGCGCAGTTCGCACACTGGCCCCAGTACTTGCTGGTGGAAATTCAGCAATTTTAATTGCCAGCGAGTCATATCCCCTACCAGCCATAACTTTGGGTGAAGTAATCGCAACAAGTGATGTGCCAGGTGGAGTTGTAAATATTCTTACTGGTAAAGCTTCTGAACTTTTGCCGTGGGTTGGCTCTCACATGGAAATTGATGGCGTAGATGTGGCTGGCTTAAACAAGAAGCAGGAAGATGAAATTAAGTTAGTTGGAGCCGATAACTTAAAACGTATCTCCAGATTTGCGCCAGGTAATCATCCAGAGAGAATTTTGAGCTTCATGGAGCATAAAACTATTTGGCACCCGATCGGTATTTAACTACTCAGCTGATATTGCTGCGTAAGCAGGCTTTACTACCTTTTCTATAATTTCAAGTCTTTCCTCAAATGGGATAAATGAACTCTTAAGTGCATTAACAGTTACTCGTTGTAAATCGGCAAACTTCCAGCCAAATGATTTAACACATTCAGACATCTCATTACTCATTGAAGTCCTGCTCATTAATCGATTATCAGTATTTAGAGTTACACGAAAACGTAATTTGGCAAGCATGCCAATTGGATGCTCAGAGTAAGTTTTAGCAGCACCAGTTTGAAGATTTGAGGTTGGGCAAAGCTCAAGTGGAATTCTGCGATCTCTCACATATGATGCAAGTGGGCCAAGCTTTGGTTTATCCCCGGTAAAGTCAATGTCATCAATAATTCTTACGCCATGTCCAAGGCGTTCTGCACCGCAGATTTGAATAGCCTCCCAGATTGATGGCAATCCATAAGCCTCTCCAGCATGAATTGTGAAGTGGGCATTCTCTTTACGCAGATACTCAAAGGTTTCTAACTGGTTTGTTGGTGGAAAGCCATCTTCTGGTCCTGCAATATCAAATCCAACAACTCCCTTATTTCGATACTTAACAACAGCTGCAGCTGCTTCTTGCGAGCGATTATTTTGTCGCATGCCGCAAAGTAAAGATTCAACTCTTATTTTGTTACCTTCACTTGCTGCCTCTGCCATTCCTTGTTTATAACCCTCAAGTGTTGCTTCAACAACCTGATCAAGAGTTAAACCTTGCTCAGTAAACAACTCAGGTGCACCTCGGACCTCTGCATAGACAACACCATCTCTTGCTAGATCAATTGCACACTCTCGTGAAACTCGAATGATCGCTTCTTTACTCTGCATAACTGCAATTGTGTGTGAAAAAGTTTCAAGATAGCGCACTAGAGAGTGCGAATTACAGGATTCTTCAAACCAATCTGCAAGCTTTTTTGGGTCATCAGTTGGTAATTTCTTGTAACCAATTTGTTGAGCAATCTCAATAATAGTTTCAGGGCGCAATCCACCATCTAAATGATCATGTAATAATGCTTTTGGAACACGTTTAATTTGATCACTTGTTGGTGTTTTATCTAAAGACACTTACCCCTCAATTCTTTCAACAACCAATGGTAATCGCTTAACTTCATCATCTTTACCACCAATTGAAAATCCACCAGCTAACGCATCTATGGCGCGTTCAAATCTTGCAACTTCATCTGTATGTAGAGTTAAAATCGTTTGATCCTTTGCAACTAAATCCCCTGGTTTAGCATGAATTTCAATTCCAGATCCCAGTTGTAAAACTTCACCTTGTTTTTGTCTACCTGCTCCTAATCGCCATGCTGCAACGCCAACTTTCATTGCATCTAATGTTAAAAGCTTTCCAGATGCAGTTGCCTTAATTTCCATTCTTTCTTTAGCAACTGGCAATGGCGCATCATTATCTCCACCTTGCGCAGCAATCATTTTTCGCCAAACATCCATTGCCATGCCATTTTTAAGCGCTTCCTCCGGTGATACTTTAGGTTTTATACCCACCGCATCCAGCATCTCATTTGCCAACAAAAGAGTTAATTCGATGACATCACTAGGCCCGCCACCAGCTAACACCTCTAATGTCTCCCTGATCTCAAGTGCATTTCCGGCAGTTAAGCCAAGTGGCACATCCATGGCAGTAACAAGTGCTCGAGTTTTCACACCGGCATTTTTTCCTAAATCAACCATTGTTCTAGCTAGCAAAGCTGCATCCTTTGGATCACTCATAAAGGCACCAGAACCAGTTTTAACATCTAGAACTAATGCACTTGTTCCTTCGGCAATTTTCTTACTCATAATTGAGGATGCAATTAATGGAATTGCTTGCACAGTTCCAGTCACATCACGGAGGGCATAAAGTTTCTTATCAGCTGGTGCTAATCCGGCGCCTGCCGCGCAGATAACTGCGCCACACTCTTGAATTACTTTTAACATCTCTGCATTGGAAAGATTTGCTTTCCAGCCTTTAATTGATTCCAGCTTATCTAGAGTTCCACCGGTATGACCCAATCCTCGACCTGATAGCTGTGGCACCGCAGCACCACAAGCTGCTA